>NZ_JBEHFR010000001.1:0-183975 GCF_040225635.1 Corynebacterium sp. KPL2830
GAAGGTTCTTGCCAGCATGGGCAATGATGTAGGCATCTCGGATGTCCGTTTTGGCGTTTCCGGCATGGATGCGTGAGAGCTGACGCATTGCCAAGCCGGGAAGATAGCGCACATCAATTCCAAGGTCTTGGGCTACCGCAACAGTAAGCCGACCAATGTTATTAGGCTGGTCAACAACGACAAGGACCTTGTTGTTACCAGAGTAGAAATTCGAAAAGAGCGCGCGTAAAGCCTGCTCGTTTTGATTGATTCGTTTGGATAGAACCTGGGCGCCGTGGCTATCTAAGACGCAAGCGTGGTGGAAGTATTTTCCAACATCCATTCCAATGACATAGTCGTAGACCATGTCAGACCTCCTAGCGAGTTGAACGAGTATGAGACTAGTTTCATCGCTGGTGGTCGGACATACTTCACGCTGGCATCCACATTACTTTGAGACCTCACACACTTGATGTGGGTCAGGTTCCTATTAGCAGTTTGGAGTATGTCACTGCCTTCGGCGGCATCACCCCCCGGATCATTGTCAGACAGGGACGAAAATAAGCCATACCGAAGCCAGCGACTAGTTCCACTGCTCCTGAAAAAGAAAAGCAAAAGGAACGCAGACAAACATAACCTGCCCCGGCATGGGGGCAGAGTTACGAATCCTGGGTAACCTCAAGCGGAACTGCTAACAACGTAATGGGATTGTTCCCAGTGGAGTGAAGAGAAGGAAGGGTATTAGCTGTAGACCCCGCGCCCCAAGGTGTCGCACTCAGCCATGCGGCCGGAATTATAACCAGCAAGGAACGCCTGTTGGCGTTGCTCGGAGGAGCCGTGCGTCCACGCATCGGGTTGGACCTGCCCGGTGGAACGGCGCTGAATATTATCGTCACCCACAGCCTGCGCCGCGGTGACCGCATCCGCAACTTGCTGCTGGGAAATCGGCTCCAGCAGCGCATCCTCGCCCTTATCCGCGTGAGAGGCCCAAATTCCCGCATAGCAATCTGCCTGGAGCTCGATCTTTACCGCGTTTGAATCCGCGCCGGGGTCGTTATAATCAGAAAGCTGCAGCGTGCCCTCGAGCTGCTGAATGTGGTGGCCAAACTCGTGGGCGACGATGTACATCTGCGCGAACGGGGCATTGTGCGCGCCGTAGTTGCTCAGTGAATCGAAAAACGTGGTGTCAAAATACGCCGACTGGTCGGCGGGGCAATAAAACGGCCCCGTGGCCGAAGACGCAGTGCCGCAGCCGGAATTGGTGGAACCATTAAAAATAACCCGGCCAGGGTGGGTGTATTCGATGCCGGCTTGCTCGGGCAGCTCGGCGGTCCACACATTGTCTACACTCATAGCGGTAAACATAACCCGGCAGTCATCGTATTTATTGCCGTCCTCTGCCGTTTGGCAGTGATCGAAGGCAGAATCATCGGCGCCAGAATGAGAGCCGGATTGTGACTGTTCATTGCCCAACAGGGCGCCAATATCGGAGGGGTTTCCTCCCAATAAGAGGTAGAGCCCTACAAGCACAACGGAGCCGACGCCGCCGCCTATCGCGAGGCCACCGCCACCGCCGGAGGTTGCGCGCTGGCCATCAAAATCGGCACCAGATTTAAACGTCATGACTAAATAGTGCCACACCTTTATAGCGTCGTCAGTGCGTACCAGGCATATTTATGCCCGGTACAGGCGGCGGTGCTGGGTTCGTGACCGTGTTCTGAGGCTTAAATGGGCTTAATAGGAGCGGAAGTGGCGGTGGGATGTAGAATTGGCCAAGTTCCTAGTCTTGCGCTTGGTTGGGCGCGCGCTGTTTACGCGTGGCTGGACCCGCAAGTAACTCCATTTCAGAAGGGATTGAATTATAGTGCTGCGTACCCATTTGGCCGGTGAGCTCCGCAAAGAACTGGTAGAAGAGACCGTAACCCTAACCGGTTGGGTGTCTCGTCGCCGTGATCACGGCGGCGTCATCTTCATCGACCTGCGCGATCGTTCTGGTATTGCCCAGGTGGTCTTCCGCGAATCCGATGTGGCAGAGCGCGCCCACGACCTGCGTTCGGAATACTGCGTCAAGGTAACCGGCGTGGTGGAGCCGCGCCCTGAGGGCTCCGAAAACCCGAACCTGCCTTCCGGAGAGATCGAGGTCAACGTCACCGACCTGGAGGTGCTTAACAAATCCGCAGCGCTGCCCTTCCAGGTAGATGATCCCTCCGCCTCTGGTGAGGTAGGCGAGGAGACCCGCCTGAAGTACCGCTACTTGGATCTGCGCCGCGAGCGCCAGGCAAAGGCCCTGCGCCTGCGCTCTGCTGCCAACCGCGCGGCCCGTAACGTGCTGGATAAGCACGATTTCGCCGAAATCGAAACCCCTACCTTGACCCGCTCTACCCCAGAGGGTGCGCGCGACTTTTTGGTGCCTGCCCGCCTGAAGCCGGGCTCCTGGTACGCGCTGCCGCAGTCGCCGCAGCTATTCAAGCAGCTGCTGATGGTAGCTGGCATGGAGCGCTACTACCAGATCGCGCGGTGCTACCGCGATGAGGACTTCCGCGCCGACCGCCAGCCGGAATTTACCCAGCTAGACGTGGAGATGTCCTTTGTGGATCAAGATGATGTCATTGCGCTTGGTGAAGAGATTGTCAAGGAGCTGTGGAAGCTCATCGGCTACGACATTCAGACCCCAATCCCGCGCATGACCTATGCCGATGCCATGAAGTACTACGGCTCCGATAAGCCGGATCTGCGCTTCGATATCAAGATCGTCGAGTGCACGGAGTTCTTCAAGGACACCACCTTCCGCGTTTTCCAGAACGAATACGTCGGTGCCGTAGTCATGGACGGCGGTGCTTCGCAGCCGCGCCGCCAGTTTGATGCATGGCAGGACTGGGCCAAGCAGCGCGGCGCCAAGGGCCTTGCCTACATCACCGTCGCAGAGGACGGCACGCTGGGTGGGCCAGTGGCCAAGAACATTACCGACGCTGAGCGCGAGGGCATCGCCGAGCACGTTGGCGCAAAGCCCGGTGACGCCATCTTCTTCGCCGCCGGCGATACCAAGTCTTCCCGCGCGCTGCTGGGTGCGGCCCGCGGTGAAATTGCCAAGAAGCTCGACCTCATCAAGGAGGGCGACTGGGCTTTTACCTGGGTCGTTGACGCCCCGCTCTTTGAGCCTTCTGCTGATGCCACCGCTTCCGGCGATGTGGCCTTGGGCCACTCCAAGTGGACCGCGGTGCACCACGCCTTTACCTCGCCGAAGCCGGAGTGGATCGATTCCTTCGACGAGAATCCGGGCGAGGCCACGGCGTATGCATACGACATCGTCTGCAACGGCAATGAGATCGGCGGCGGTTCCATCCGTATCCACCAAGAAGATGTGCAAAAACGCGTCTTTGAGGTCATGGGCATCGGCGATGAGGAAGCACAAGAAAAGTTCGGCTTCTTGCTCGACGCCTTCTCCTACGGCGCACCTCCACACGGCGGCATCGCCTTTGGCTGGGACCGCATCGTATCCCTCTTGGGCGGCTTTGACTCCATCCGCGACGTCATTGCCTTCCCGAAGTCTGGTGGCGGCGTGGATCCGCTTACCGATGCCCCCGCGCCCATCCCCGCCGCACAGCGCAAGGAGACCGGCGTGGACTTCAAGCCGGAGAAGAAAAAGAACGGCGAAGAGGCTAAGGCCGCGAAATCTGAGCAGGAGAACTAGCTCTTAGGCTCGCTATCACGACACCACTTTTAGGGTAAGCGGGGCGCGCGCCCTCGCCGCAGTAGAACCTTGTGCGGCAAGGGTGTAGCCCCGCTTTGTGTTGGCGGGCATACTGGATAGAACTATGGTTGATACACAGACAGTGCTTTCGGCCGATGAGGTCATTGGTGCCGCATCGGAAATGTTGTCGCGCCGCTTTGGTGGTACGCCGGAAATGTCAGACATTGAGGATCTAGGCGGATCCGGCAATGCCTTAGTCCTGCGTGCGAAGGTTGCCCCTAGCGCCTTTTTGCCGCATCGCTCTGTGGTCATCAAATACAATCCGGTCACCGGCTACGGCGTGGATGACGCAGCGATGCTGCGGGAGGTCGTGGCCTATCAATTCACCACCGCCTTAGCAGAAGACGTGCGCCCGGGGCCGGTGCTGCTTGCGCACGATTTAGACCGGCGCATCATCGTCCTGACGGATTTGGGTGAAGCCGAGACCCTTGCGGATGTGCTCTTAGAATCCGGCGATGAGGATCGCATTCGGATCCTGCGCTCCTTGGGCACGGCATTAGGGCATATCCACGTAGGCACCGCAGATCATGAGCAGGATTTCGAGACCCTGCTGAACCGCACCTTGCGGCATAACCCGGAATACGCCGATCACCAATCCGTGCGCGATCAGTCCCTGTATCGCTCCATCGGCATCGGGCTGAACCTGCTTGATGAGGCGGGGCTCAAAGCCCCGGAGAGTTTTCGCAGCTTGGCCGATCAAGCCGCTGAATCCCTCGCCTCCGGCAAGGATAGGGCCTTTACTCCCTTCGATTTATCGCCGGATAACATCATCGTTTCCAAGCGCCTGCACTTCTTGGACTATGAATGGGCCGGTTTTAGGAACGTGGGCTTTGACGTCGCGTGCGTTATCGCGGGCTTCCCGCAGTTCCTGTTTTCTAAGCCAATTACGGATAAGGAAGCAGATACATTCCTCGCCGCATGGTCGCGCGAAGTATCTGAGGTATGGCCGCGCTTTGCCGATGAAGACGAACTGCACGGCCTTATCGTTGCTTCCCTCATTGGTTGGGCGTTGTCGAGCGTGACCACGATGCACGCTGGCGGAATCGAGGGATTGGTTGCCCTTGCTAGCGGCGACGCGGAGATCGTCCACGACCCGCAGCGCTCGATTCTGCGCCCGCCAAATAGCGGGCCATTTAACGAGGACGAGCTATTGGTGCGCCAAGACCTCTATGAAACCTTCGACGCGCTCGCGCGCTACGCCGCCCAATGCGGGACCGCACCGTGCACGTCCATCGCGGAGTTTGGCAACCTTGTTGCCCGCCGCGTCCACGACGAATAATCACTACACCTTTCTGGGGAGCTAAAACCACATGAGCCAGGATTCTCTCTTCGGCGCCTCTCCCAATGCTGGTGGCAGCATGGGAGGCGATGGCTCGGCATCGTCTTTTCCCACGGCCAATCTCTTTGCCACGCACTCCGGTTCGCCCTTGGCCGCCCGCATGCGCCCACAGACCCTAGAAGAAGTCGTGGGGCAGGATCACCTCCTTGCCCCCGGCAAGCCGCTGCGCCGCTTGGTTGAAGGGTCTGGCGAGGCCTCGGTCATTTTGTATGGTCCGCCCGGGACCGGCAAGACGACGATTGCCTCGCTCATCGCCAGCCAGATGGGCCAAAACTTCGTTGGCCTCTCCGCCCTTGATTCAGGGGTAAAGCAGGTGCGTGAAGTCATTACCCACGCCCGGCAGGAACTCATCCACGGCCGCAGGACGGTGCTTTTTATTGATGAGGTTCACCGCTTCTCCAAAACCCAGCAAGACGCCTTGCTGGCAGCGGTGGAAAACCGGACGGTTCTGCTCGTTGCGGCGACGACCGAAAACCCATCCTTTTCGGTCGTCTCGCCGCTTCTTTCCCGCTCGCTGCTTTTGCAGCTGCACTCGCTGAGCGAGGAGGATCTTAAGGGCGTAGCCCGCCGCGCGTTAGACAGCGATCGGGGGCTAGGCGAGCGCGAGCTGACCATTACCGATGAGGCGCTCAATCAGCTCGTCGTGCTCTCTGGGGGCGATGCCCGGCGCAGCCTGACCTACCTCGAGGCGGCCGCGGAAGCAGTAGACGATGGCGGCGAAATCACCGCAACCACGATTACGGATAACGTGAATCGGGCGGTGGTGCGCTATGACCGCGACGGCGATCAGCACTACGACGTGACTTCTGCGTTCATCAAATCCATCCGCGGCTCCGATGTTGATGCCGCGCTGCACTACCTAGCGCGCATGGTGGAAGCCGGCGAGGATCCCCGGTTTATTGCCCGCCGCCTGATGGTTCACGCCTCAGAAGATATTGGCATGGCTGATCCCACCGCCTTGCAAGTCGCCGTCGCTGCCGCAGAGGCGGCGCAACTCATTGGCTTGCCGGAAGCGCGCATCCCACTGGCGCAGGCAACGATTCACTTGGCGACGGCGCCGAAATCGCCGTCCGTCATCGCTGCCATTACTAAGGCACAGGCCGACGTCGCCGCTGGCAAGGTCGGCCACGTGCCGCCGCACCTGCGCGATGGGCACTATGAGGGCGCCAAGCGGCTGGGAAATGCGACGGGGTATTCCTATCCCCACGATGACCCGCGCGGGGTAGTGGAGCAACAATACCTGCCCGATGAGCTCGAAGGCACCGTATATTATGAGCCCACGGAGCACGGCGCTGAAAAACGAATCTTTGACTATATTGGCCGTTTGCGCAGGATACTTCGCGGCAAGCGCCGCTAAGTTCTAGGCGGCATGGCCGCTTTTGGCCCCACCGATGGGCATAGCCTGCCTACCTGTAGGTAAAGTTGGGTGGGTTAGAAAGCTTCTTGATGGAAGATAAAAGCTTAGACAGTTAGGATTATTGCTCGTGAAGACTCATGAGATCCGGGAACGGTTTACCCAGCACTTCGTCAATTCTGGTCACGAGGTTGTCCCCAGCGCCTCTTTGATCCTGGATGACCCTAACCTGCTTTTCGTTAACGCGGGCATGGTGCCCTTCAAGCCCTATTTCTTGGGCCAGCAGACTCCACCATTTTCGCAAGGCCTTGCCACCTCTATCCAAAAGTGCGTGCGCACCTTGGATATCGAGGAGGTGGGCATTACCACCCGCCACAACACCTTCTTCCAAATGGCGGGCAACTTCTCCTTTGGTCAGTATTTCAAGGAAGGCGCCATTTCCAATGCATGGAACCTGCTGACCAAAGAAGTAGAAGACGGCGGGTTTGGCCTGGATCCGGAGCGCCTGTGGGTCACCGTGTACCTCGATGACGATGAGGCAGCGGAAATCTGGCGCGATAAGATCGGCGTGCCGGAAGAGCGCATCCAGCGCCTTGGCATGGAAGATAATTACTGGTCCATGGGCGTGCCGGGTCCGTGTGGCCCCTGCTCGGAAATCTATTACGATCGCGGCCCCGAATACGGCAAGGACGGCGGCCCGATTGCGGACGATAACCGCTACATGGAGATCTGGAACCTCGTGTTCATGCAAAATGAGCGCGGCGAGGGAACCGGAAAGGGCGATTTTGAGATCGTCGGCGAGCTGCCGAAGAAAAACATCGATACCGGCTTGGGCATCGAGCGCGTCGCCTGCCTCTTGCAGGGCGTAGACAACGTGTACGAGACCGACCTGTTGCGTCCGGTCATTGACGTCGCCGAGGAGCTTACCGGCGCCACCTACGGCGAGAAGGCAACGCAGCAGGATAATATCCGCTTCCGCGTGGTGGCTGACCACTCCCGCACCGGCATGATGCTCATTTTGGATGGTGTTACCCCAGGAAACGAGGGCAGGGGCTATATCCTGCGCCGCTTGTTGCGCCGCATCATTCGCTCCGCTAAGCTGCTCGGCGCCGAGGGTGCCACCATGGAGCGCTTCATGAATACGGTCATGGACACCATGACCCCGTCTTATCCCGAGATTGCGGATAACCGCGAGCGAATCCTGCGCGTGGCCATCAACGAGGAAAAGGCGTTTTTGAAGACGCTGGAGTCTGGCACCAAGCTTTTCGATGAAGCCGTAGACGACCTGCGCTCCACCCACCGCGCCAAGACCCAAAAGGTGCTCTCCGGTGACAAGGCCTTCGAGCTGCACGATACCTACGGTTTCCCTATCGACCTCACCCTGGAAATGGCGCAAGAGGCCGGCCTCGACGTGGACATGGACGGCTTTAATGCCGCCATGGGCGAGCAGCGCCGCCGCGCCAAGGCCGATAACCAGGCCAAGAAGCACGGTCACACCGACCTCTCCTTGTACCGCGATTGGGTGGATAATAACCCCACCGTATTCACCGGCTATGAGGAACTGTTCTCGGGCGCGAACGTCATCGGCCTGGTCAAAGATGGTCAGAAGGTCAACGAGGTACACGAGGGCGATGAGGTTGAGGTCATTTTGGACCACTCGCCGCTCTACGCCGAGTCCGGTGGACAGATGGCTGACCGCGGCCGCATTTCCGCGGGCGAATCCCTCTTGGAGGTCAATGACGTCCAAAAGATTGGTAAGAAGCTGTGGGTACACAAGGCTTCCGTTACCGCCGGTGGGCTCGACCTTGGCATGTCCGTTGAGGCTTCCGTAGATGAGAAGTGGCGCCACGGTGCGACCCAGGCCCACTCGGCCACCCACCTCATCCACGCGGCCCTGCGCCAGGTGCTGGGACCCACCGCCGTGCAGGCGGGCTCCCTTAACCGCCCGGGCTACCTGCGCTTCGACTTCAACTACACCGAGCAGTTGAGCCAGGAGCAAATGGAAGAAATCGCGCTTATCACCAACCAGGCGATCGATTCCAATATGGCCGTCAACACCATTGAGACCTCGCTGGAAGAGGCCAAGGCGATGGGCGCCATGGCCCTGTTCGGTGAAAACTACGGTAACCAGGTGCGCGTGGTCGAAATCGGCGGACCATTTTCCATCGAGCTCTGCGGCGGCACCCACGTGGGTTCCTCGGCAGAGATTGGACCCGTGTCCGTGCTTGGCGAGTCCTCGGTGGGCTCCGGCGCCCGCCGTATCGAGGCCTACTCCGGCATGGATGCCTTCCGGTACTACTCCAAGGAAACCGCGCTGGTAGAGGGCGTTTCCCGCGAGCTAAAGGTGCAGTCTGAGGAACTCCCGGAGCGCATTTCGCAGCTTTCGGAGCGTCTCAAGGCCGCCGAAAAGGAAATTGAGGGTCTGCGCAAGGCGCAACTGACCGCGCGCGCCTCTGAAATCATCGACTCGGCTACCGAGGTCAATGGCATCAAGACCATTACGCTTCAGCTTCCCGATGGCACTTCTGGCGGCGACCTGCGCACCGTGGCCACCGATATCCGCAACCGGATGAAGGATACGGCCGCGGTCATCGTGCTTGGCGCGGTGGATAAGGGTAAGTTCCCGTTCATTGCCGCAGCTACAGCCAAGGCTGTGGACGAGGGCGTGAAAGCTGGGGACATCGTCAAGCGCCTCGGCGAATACGTCAACGGCCGCGGCGGCGGCAAGCCAGACATGGCGCAGGGCTCTGGTACCGCGTCGGAAGGTGCGCAGCGGGGCTTTGAGGCCGTCAAGGATCTGTTGCAGTCGCGATAAGGATTCATTGTGGCTAAGGTTGAACCAGATTCCCCCGGAGTGGATGACCCAGGCGAGGGCCGCCGGTTAGCACTCGACGTAGGAACAGTGCGAATTGGCGTCGCGGTATCCAACCGCGAGGCCACCCTCGCTACCCCTGTGGAAACCGTTCCCAGGAAGACCGGCTTCAAAGACCGCGATCAAGAAGACATTGATCGAATTCTCGAGCTTATTGAGGCATATTCCGCTGTAGAAGTCATTGTTGGTTTGCCGCGTGATTTACACGGAAATGGGTCAAAAAGTGTAAAACACGCGAAAGAAATTGCGTTTCGGATTCGACGCCGCTTGAATCAAGATGAAAATATAGATAAAGTTCCACCATCAGTACGCTTGGCTGATGAACGTTTGACGACGGTAGCGGCAACCACCGCGCTGCGCGCGTCCGGCGTGTCCGAAAAGAAGGGCAGAAAAATCATTGACCAAGCTGCAGCGGTGGAAATACTACAGTCCTGGCTGGATGGGCGTGCTAACGCGCTCCGCTCGGATGATGCAGTAGCCCAGCCTTCAAACTCAGGAGACTAAACACGTGAGCCGTAACCAACAACGCCCCGGGCGATCGATGGATGATAAGTACGTCAAGCGGCGCCAGCGCGGCATCGCCGTGGTGGTCGCATCCGTCATCGTCATTCTAGGAGCTCTGATCTACATCGGAGTACGCATCGGCACTTCTTCGGCCGACTACGAAGGGGCCGGTAACGGCACCACGCAATTGGTGGAGGTCCCCGAAGGATCCTCCATGTCCGAGCTGGGGCCCACGCTCGTGGAAAAGAATGTAGTCAAGACCCAAGAGGCATTCGACTCTGCGGCTTCGATGAACCACAGTGCCAGCCAGATTCAGCCTGGCTTCTACCGGCTGCAGGAAGAAATGAGTGCGGCGAATGCGGTAGACGCATTGCTTGATGAAAACAACCGTGTGGACATGCTTGAGGTCCAAGGTGGTGCGACCTTGGAGGATGTCAAGGTCGTCGGTGGTGACGTGCGCTTCGGCATCTACTCTTTGATCTCCCAGGTCAGCTGCGATGACGGCAATTGCTTGGAAAAGGAAGAGCTGGAAAAGGCAGCGGCAGAAACCGATCCTAAGGAGCTCGGCGCACCGGATTGGGCACTGGACGCTATCAAGAAACGTGGAAATGATCCGAAGCGTATTGAGGGCCTCATTGCCCCTGGTCAGTACGTGCTCGACCCGAATATGAGCGCCAAGGACATCCTGAAGGACCTCATTACCCGTTCGGCCAAGCGCTATGAGGAAACCGATATCGAAAACCGCGCCAAGGCCATTGGGCTTTCGCCGTACGAGCTTTTGACCTCTGCTTCCTTGGTCGAGCGTGAGGCACCCGCCGGCGAATTCGACAAGGTCGCCCGCGTTATCCTGAACCGCCTGGACGAGCCCATGCGCCTCGAGTTCGACTCCACCGTGAACTACGGCCTAGAGGATGTCGAGCTGGCCACCACCGATGAGGCGCGTGGTGAGAAGACTCCGTGGAATACCTACGCTAAGGAAGGCCTGCCGGATACGCCGATTTCCTCGCCTTCTGATGAGGCAATCCGCGCCATGGAAGAACCTGCCGATGGTAACTGGAAGTTCTTCGTCACCGTGGATAAGGACGGCACCACCGTGTTCTCCGATACCTACGATGAGCACCTGGACCGCGTGGATGATGCCATCCGCTCCGGCGTCCTCGACTCACAGCGCGAGGGCGAAGGGGCAGGTGCCGGCAACGGCGATGCCGCCTCGGACCAACCGGCTGAGTAGGCACTAGGCCGCAGCCAGAAAGGTAGACGCTCTCCATGCCGCGTGCCGCAGTACTCGGTAGCCCCATCGCACACTCCTTATCGCCTATCCTGCACAACGCGGGGTATGCAGCAGTGGGGCTCAAGGAGTGGTCCTATACCCGCTTTGAGGTGACGGCCGATACCCTTGTTCCATTCTTGGAAGAATGCGGCCCCGAGTACCGCGGCTTTTCCGTGACCATGCCCGGTAAGTTCGCCGCGCTCGAGGCAGCGGAAGAACAAAGCGATAGGGCGCAGCTTATCGGTTCCGCCAATACCTTGGTTCGCACCGAACATGGGTGGCGCGCGGATAATACCGATACTGAGGGCGTGCGCGGTGCCCTGCAAGAACTCATTGGGCTTCGACCCGTCTCTCAGGCGCTTATTATCGGCGCGGGTGGTACCTCCCGTCCGGCGCTGTGGGCCTTAGCGGAACGCGGGATCGATCAAGTCACCATCTTGAACCGCTCCAACCGCCAAGCGGAGCTCCAGCCGCTGGCGGACCGGCTCGGGCTCAATTTGCAGTATGCAACCTTTGACGATGACCTCGAGGACCTTTCCCGCTCCGCGGATTTGATTATTTCCACGGTGCCTTCGGCTGCGTTAGAGGAATATCGCTTCCAGCTTGCCCATGCCCCAGTGCTCGATGTGATCTATCACCCGTGGCCTACGACGCTCGCCGCCTGCGCCGCCGCGAATGGCTACTTCACCGTGGGCGGGCATGTCATGCTGGCGCATCAAGCATTTAGCCAATTCGAGCAATTCACCGGGCTTACCGCACCGCGCGAAGAGATGGTTGCGGCACTGCAGGAAGAGCTTTGCCTGCGCAACCTTTAACCACGCTGGGAATACGCCTATGTGCGCCGTCTTGCCATGAAGAGTGGCAGGGCGGCGCTTAGCCTTATGCCATGGGGATTTTCGGGGGATTAATTTATGGCCTGTGGGCGTCCGCGTTGTCCTGGTGGGATATCCGCGAACGGCGCTTGCCCGATGCGCTGACCATCCCCGTTGGGGTGTTATCGGTCACCTTTGCCACTTGGGGTGGGTTAGCCTGGCCATTGCTATACCTCCTAGTGGCGCTTTTTGGCGCCGGCATCGGCGGGGGAGATATTAAATTGGCCCTGCCGCTGGGCATGCTCGTTGGTGCCACGGCAGGCCCACTGGCGGTTATCATCGCCTGCGGCGGTTCCGCTGTACTCACGCTGCTCGCAAGCGGCATCGCGCGGGCCAAGGGCGGTGTGCCCCACGGGCCCTCGATGGTGGTATCCGCCGGGCTGGTCATGGCCGCGTATCCCCTCTTTGAGGGGTGAGGCGAATATATTGGGGTGCCTAGTTGCTCCGTGTGCATAGGTGCCGTGCGATAATACCCGCATGCTTCGTTGGACTACCGCTGGTGAATCCCACGGCCAGGCACTTATCTCCATGGTGGAGCACATGCCGGCCGGAGTACCCATTACCCGTGCTGATATTTCTCATCAGCTGGCGCGGCGCCGCCTAGGATATGGCCGCGGTGCGCGCATGAAGTTCGAGGCCGATGAGGTCACGCTGCTCGGCGGCGTCCGCCACGGGCTGACGATTGGTAGCCCCATTGCCATCATGATTGGCAATACAGAGTGGCCGAAATGGACCACCGTCATGTCCGCAGATCCCATCGATATGGATGACGAGGACGTAGCAAAGGCGATGAATTCGGGCCGTGGCGCGCCCTTGCAGCGCCCGCGCCCAGGCCACGCTGATTTTGCGGGCATGGTGAAATATAATCACAGCGAGGCCCGACCCATCTTGGAGCGTTCTTCTGCGCGCGAGACCGCTGCGCGGGTTGCCGCCGCGACCGTAGCGCGGAACTTCCTGCGGGAAACGTTGGGCGTTGAGGTCTTTTCCCACGTGATTTCTATCGGCGCATCGCAGCCCTATGCCGGTCCTTCCCCGAGTTTTGCGGATATCGAGGACATCGATAACTCTCCGGTGCGCGCCTTTGGCAAGGATGCCGAATCTTCGATGATTTCAGAGATCGAATCCGCAAAGAAGCAGGGCGATACCTTAGGCGGTATCGTCGAGGTAATCGTCGATGGCCTCCCCATTGGCCTCGGCTCACACATCTCGGGCGATGACCGCTTGGACGCGCAGCTCGCCGGAGCATTGATGGGTATTCAGGCCATCAAGGGCGTAGAAATTGGCGATGGCTTCGAAGAAGCGCGTCGACGCGGCTCCGAAGCCCACGATGAGATGGTCCGCACCGAGGATGGCGTAACTCGCCTGAGCAACCGGGCCGGCGGCTTGGAAGGCGGCATGACTAACGGGCAGCAATTGCGGGTCCGCGCCGCTATGAAACCGATTTCCACGGTGCCGCGCGCCTTGCAGACGATCGATATGGAAACCGGTGCGGATGCAACCGCAATTCACCAGCGTTCAGATGTTTGTGCCGTGCCTGCAGCAGGAGTGGTGGCTGAAGCCATGGTGTCACTCGTGCTAGCGCGCGCAGTTTTAGATAAATTTGGCGGGGATAGCTTGAGCGAGACCTCCCGCGCCATTGCTGCGTATGAAGAATACGTTTCGCAGCGACTCGCCTTTAACCAGGAGTAAATGATGACAACGCCCACCGATGTAACGGGACAACCGCATCCTTGCGTCGTATTGATTGGCCCGCCCGGGGCGGGAAAGTCCACGATTGGCCGCCGGCTTTCGCATGCGCTGAATTGCGATCTGGTGGACTCGGATTACCTGATCGAAATGGCCGAGGGAAAACCCTGCGGCGAGGTCTTTAGTGAGAAAGGCGAACCGGCGTTTCGCGAGCTCGAGGCCGAACACGTCGCTGAAGCCTTGCAGAAGGGTGGGGTAGTAAGCCTGGGCGGCGGCGCGGTGATGACGGCCTCCACGCGCGAGCTTCTGGAGCGCCACACCGTCGTCTTCCTCGATATTTCCGCAGAAGAAGGCGCGCGCCGCACGGCCGGCGACCGCAATCGCCCAGTGCTAGCAGCAGAGAATCCGGTTGAACATTATCGTTCTATCGTGGAAACGCGCCGGCCCTTCTACCTGGAGGTGGCCGATTTTCGCGTGCGCACGGATACTCGCTCCCCGCAGCAGGTCGTGGGCGATATCCTGGGCTTTTTAGAAACCCTCTAGCCGGGAACCCCACCCGCATCCCTGCAGGTTATCGCTGCGTAGAAAGGACAACCCAATGCCCACCATCGCCGTTAACGGACCGAGCCCGTATGAGGTCCGCATTGGAGCGGGTCTTAGCGAAGATATCGCGCGGCGCTGCGCGGACACGGGTGCCGATAAAGCGGCGGTGATCTTTCAACCTGCCCTGCGCACCGCCGCAGAAGAACTCGCGAAATCAGTAGAAGCACAGGGCGTCGCCCCCGTCTTGTGCGAGGTGCCGGATGCTGAGGCGGCGAAGCAATTGAGCGTGGTGGGAAACGTGTGGGACCGCCTTGGTGAGGCGGGTTTTAGCCGCAGCGATGTCGTCATCGGCATAGGCGGCGGGGCAACTACGGATATGGCAGGCTTTGTCGCCGCCGGATGGATGCGCGGCATCAAGGTCATTCAGGTTCCTACGACCCTTCTCGCCATGGTTGATGCCGCGGTGGGCGGGAAAACCGGAATCAATACGAAGGCCGGGAAGAACCTCGTCGGCGCCTTCCACGAGCCGGACTCCGTATTCGTCGATCTGGAACGCCTACACACCCTGCCGCAGGCGGAAATCGTGGCTGGTTCCGCGGAGATCATTAAGACCGGGTTCATTCATGATCCGGTCATCGTGGAACGCTACGTGGAAAATCCAGGTGCTTGCCTTGACCCACGCGGTGTCCTGCCGGAACTGATTGAGCGTTCCATCGCGGTGAAAGCAGCGGTGGTGGGAGAAGACCTCAAGGAAGCCGGGCTGCGCGAGACCCTCAATTATGGGCATACCTTTGGCCACGCCATAGAAAGGCAGGAAAACTACGCGTGGCGCCACGGCAATGCGGTCGCCGTAGGCATGATGTTCATCGCCCACCTTTCCCATCAGCGGGGCCTGATAGATGCGGACCTCGTGGAATTGCACCGCAGCATCCTGACCAATATCGGCCTGCCTACGACGTATCAACCAGGCAAATTCGCGGAATTATATGAGGCGATGACCCACGATAAGAAAAACCGCGACGGGAAGATCCGCTTCGTGGCGCTAACCGGAATCGGCGCGACGACGCGGATAGAGGGCCCTACGCGCGAGGAACTAGAAGCGGCATATGCCGCCATTACGGAGTAGATATGAAAATCGTTGTTCTTAATGGGCCAAACTTAAATAGGTTGGGCAAGCGCCAACCAGACGTCTATGGTTCCACGACGCTGAGTGATGTTGAAAAGCTCGTGTCCGAGCGTGCGGCGAAGCACGGGGCCGAAGTCAAATTTTTCCAGTCGAATTTTGAAGGCGAGCTTATTGAGAAGGTCCACGAGGCCGCCGATGCCGGAAGTGCCGTCATCATTAACCCAGGTGGGCTGACGCATACCTCTGTCGCCCTGCGCGACGCCTTGGCAGAGATTGCCGATGGCGCAGGCTTCGTGGAGGTGCATATCTCCAACGTGCATGCCCGCGAAGAATTCCGCCAACATTCTTATTTAAGCCCCATTGCCCGCGGCGTCATCGCTGGCTTGGGGGTCTTTGGATATTGCGCCGCGGTGGATTATTTGTGCCAATAATTGCCCGCCCGAAGCGCGCCCTATCGGGTGCAGGCAGTAAGTAGGTACTGAACCTAGCCACCTGCGCCGCGGAAATAGTTATAGTGGAAGAATAAATTTTTTAAGCTTCACTACGTTCCCGCAAAGGATGATTTTATGGCACTTGCAGATACCCGTTTCAGCGACCGCCGCCGGAAGCTAGCGGCCGAATTAGCTGGTCAGCGCATTGATGCGGTATTGGTGACCCACTTGATCCACGTCCGCTACTTGTCCGGATTCTCCGGCTCCAACGGTGGGCTGCTGCTGCGCAAGGATCTCTCCGCGCTCATGGCTACCGATGGCCGCTATACCACCCAGATTGCCCAGGAAGTCCCGGATCTTGAGGCGGTGGAGGGCCGCGCTGTGGGCAAGGTGCTCCTGCAGCAATTCGACAAGGATGAGACCCCGGTCCGCGTCGGCTTCGAAGCCGACTACATGTCTGTATCGGAACTGGAGGATTTGAAGGATTCCGCACCGGATGGGGTCACCTTGGTGCCGATTTCTGGAATCATTGAGGATATCCGCATCACGAAGGATCCTGTCGAGCTGGAAAAGCTGGAGGAGATCGCGGCGCTTGCTAACCAGGCTTTGGAAGACCTCATTTCCGCTGGTGAGCTGCGGGCGGGCCGCACGGAGCGCGAAATTGCCGCTGACCTGGAATTCCGCATGCGCATCCTGGGGTCCGAGCGAGTGAGCTTTGATACCATCGTGGCCTCTGGCCCGAACTCCGCCATGCCGCACCACAGCGCGGACGACCGCGTGATCGAGGACGGGGACTTGGTCACCATCGATTTCGGCGCTCACCTGCGCGGATTTAACTCCGACTGCACCCGCACCTATGTCGTGGGCACAGCAAATGACTTTGCCAAGGAGATCTACGATGTCGTGCTGCGCGCCCAGCAGGCTGGTGTCGAGGCTGCGGTTGCGGGCACGTCGCTTTCCGATGTCGATGCCGCCTGCCGCACTATCATCGCCGACGCCGGATACGGCGACTACTTCGTTCACTCCACCGGACACGGCGTGGGCTTGGACGTGCACGAAGCACCCTTTGCCGCCACGACCGGTAAGGGCGAGCTGGCCCCAGGGATGACGCTGACCATCGAACCGGGCGTGTATGTGCCGGGCAAGGGCGGTGTGCGCATCGAAGATACGCTGATTATCACCGATGGAGCCCCGAAGATCATTACCGCCGCCTCCAAGGATTTTACGGAGCTGCCCGTATAGGTAGGCTTGGCACCTGCGACTCCTCCCACCTAGGGGAGGAGATTTTTAGGGGGTGCCGATGGCCCAGCGGGTGAAGGGTATCCGGTAGGCTTATACTTTGCTTTCAACCTTTCAACCACAATATTCGGGAGTTTAACCGCAATGGCTGATACTACTGATTTCAAGAACGGACTCGTTCTCAAGATTGACAACAAGCTGATGCAGATCACCGAGTTTCAGCATGTGAAGCCGGGCAAGGGCCCAGCGTTCGTGCGCACCAAGCTCAAGGACGTCGTCTCCGGAAAGACCGTGGACAAGACTTGGAACTCGGGCGTCAAGGTAGAAACCGCCACGGTGGACCGCCGCGACATGACCTACCTGTACAACGACGGCACCAGCTACGTCGTCATGGATGAAAAGACCTTCGAGCAGTTCGAGCTTTCTCCGGATAAGTTTGGCGATGCCGCACGTTTCCTGCTGGAAAACATGCGCGTGCAGGTCTCCTTCTACGAGGATGAGGCATTGTTTGCGGAGCTTCCTATCTCCGTAGACCTCAAGGTAGAGCACACCGAACCAGGCCTGCAGGGTGACCGTTCCTCTGGCGGCACTAAGCCCGCCACGCTGGAGACCGGCGCCGAGATCCAGGTCCCGCTGTTCATTGAAATCGGCAATGTACTAAAGATCGATACCCGCACCGGCGAGTACCTGTCCCGCGTCAACAACTAGGGCCTTATCTTGTCTGATAACACTGCTAAGCGGGATATCAATCATAAACGGCATACCGCGCGCTACCGGGCACGCCGGCGCGCAGCGGATATCCTCTATGAAGCGGAGAACCGGGACGTCGATCCCGTCGTCATCGTTGAGGATCGCGTTGCTTTGGCGCGCGAAGATCGCCACGCGGTAGCCCCCATCGCGGACTACACCAAGGTCATCGTCCAAGGCGTAGCAGAAGAGCTGGACGCGATCGATGACACGATCTCGCGGTATCTTTCCCAGAATTGGGAGCTGCACCGCATCCCCGCCGTCGATCGCGCGATCCTGCGCCTTTCAGTCTGGGAGCTATTGTTTAATCCGGATGTTCCCACCGCGACGGCCGTCGTGGAGGGCGTGGAGCTGGCCTCGCAGTATTCCCACGATCAAGCCGCACCGTATATCCACGCGGTCTTGGATGACGTCGCACAATCTCGTTCCGAGCTAAGCCCGATGAATAACGACGGCGATGAGGAAGAAAGCGACGACGCGGAAGCCGAGGATTCCCAAGAGGACTCTGCGGACTCGACGCACACAGAGGCGCCAGGGGAGACAGAGGAGTCCGAAGAGTCAGCCCCGGCTGCGGAACCGGAAGCAGACGCGGAAGAGGAAAACTCTTAAATCAAACTGTTCTCCGTCTCCCGCTGCGCTGTGCCGCGGGAGACAGCCGGTTCGCACGGCCCATACCGTGGCGTTTGTACAATAATTGCCATGGGTAAATTTAAGATCAAAGATGCGCTCGACCTCCGCGCCGGAAAGACCTTCCAGCTTGCCGATGTCGATCCCACGGCGACTCCAGGATTCGATGGTTCAAAGTCTGACTTAGAAGACCGCTTCAAACGCTATGACGATGAGCTCTATGATTTGCAGGAGCGCCTTTTTGCCAATGGTAGGGCGCATGCCGATGATGCGCCCTCGTTATTAGTGGTCCTGCAAGGAATGGATACCTCCGGCAAAGGCGGGGCCATTCGCCACGTCTTTTCCGTCTTTGATCCGCAGGGCACGAAGACCGTCGGTTTTGGCAAGCCCACGGAAGAGGAAATGCAACACGATTTCCTGTGGCGCATCCGCAAACACGATCCGGTTCCTGGCCAGGTCGTGGCCTTTGACCGCTCTCACTACGAAGACGTGCTGATTCAACGCGTGCACGAGTGGGTGGATGAGGAAGAGATCGACCGCCGCTTTGAGGCGATTCGTGAGTATGAGCAAGAGCTCGCCGGAAAGCGGGTAAAGATCTTGAAGGTCTTTTTGCACATCTCGCCGGAGTTCCAAAAGGAAAACCTCATCGAGCGCACCGAGCGCGAGGATAAGTTCTGGAAGTACGATCCTTCAGATCTTGAAGAGCGCGGCTATTGGGATAAATACATGGCGGCCTATGAGGATGCCATCCGCCGGACGGATGAGCTCTGGGCACCGTGGTTTGTCATCCCCACGGATAATAAGAAGTACGCGCGCATGGCCTTGAAATACCTCATCGTCGATGCTCTGCGGCACCTCAACTTGTCATGGCCCGCGCCGGAATTCGATCCGGAGGCAGAAAAGCAGCGCATTCTAGATGCTGACTAGGCACTAGCCGCCCAAAAACCCGCACCGTCGCCGCGCCATAGCACGCGAGTGTGCGAGGCGGGCGAAATAAGTGCGGGGAGAGGGCCTAGGGAGAAAGGCGGGCTAGGCGTTTCCAGATGGCGTGGAGTTGTCCTCGCCGTTATTGCCGGCTTTCGCTGCGGTTTCAGAACCGAGCTTGGCCATTTCTTCGGCGGCAGAAACCATGGCGTCCTGGCCGTTGATGACGGCATCGACGGCCTTCTTTAAAGCGGTGGTGAGCTGCTCATCGGTCATTCCGGCCGCGGCGGGAATATCGCGCTCGGTGCGGACGACGAGCATGTCATCGTGCTCAGAAATGACTGCTCGGGCGCCGAATGCGACAGAGTTGATCTGGTTGGCGGCGAGGAAGAGCCCGGCATCGGCCTTGGAGAACGAGGCATCGGTTGGCACATCGCAGCGCACGATGACAACGGAATCCAGGACCGCAAACATAGTGGGCAGGCCATTGAGGTTGGCGGTGGCAGCGTCAATTTCGCCCTCCACCTTGGTCAGCTCAATATCGAAGGTGCCCATGGCAGCAACGACGCGGTCCAGATCGACCTCGGGCAAGTTATTTTCGGTAGATGCGGTGGATGCATTAGTCATGGTTATGCTCCTCCCAGGTGACAAGCTGTGGGTAGTGCTCTTCAACAAAAGCCATGGACTGCAGCATGGAGTCCAAGGTGGACATCACGAAGGCACCGATCTGGTTGCGGGACAGGCCATGGGAAATGTTGATTTCGCGCACGCCGGAGACGGCCAGATTATTTTCGGACGATTCAAAAAAGCGCAGGGTGGGCGCGAAGTGCTGCTGGTTCCACTTATTGAGGACCATGAGCAATTGCGGGCCTTCAGAGGCTGGGGCGTTGCCGCGCCAGACGGAGTCTGCCACGAGGACATCGTCACGCACCTGCAGTGCAATGGCGATATTGGAAAAGCCGGTGCGCAGGATCTTTACCGTCTCGCCTTCGCCGACGGTCTGTTCTTCTACGCGGTACTCGAGCTTTTCGGAGTCAAAAATCTCACCGATGCGCTCGAGGGTGACATCCTCAATGGGCGTATCGGGATACAGGGTTGGTTCTTCAGACACGTAAGTAGTCTCAATCCATGTACTAATCGGGGATAATGGTCAACCCTGCCTAGTTTACCTAACTCATAGCGCTCCTACTGTGACTCCCACAGGCTTTCGCCGCCAAGTTCGTGCGCCAAAGCGCCCTCGATGGTGGGGTAGCGGAAGGTATGGCCTAGATCCTCAAGCACCTGTGGTTTCACGCGCTGGTCGGCCAAGGCGAGTTCTTGTGCGCCTTGCTTGCCCAGGAGCAGAGCGGGGCCGAATTGGGGGATCGGCAGGAACGTGGGGCGGTGCAATTCGGACCCCAAGGCGGAAACGAAGTCTTTATTGAGCACCGGGTTTGCCGATGCCCCATTGACCGGCCCCGCAAGCTTCTCATCCACGATGGCGCGGATATAGGCATCGGTGAGATCGTCTAAGGCGACCCAGCTGTACCAAAAGTTGCCGTCACCAAAGGCGCCGCCCAATCCTGTGGAAAACAGCGCGCGTAAGAGCGGTAGCAGTCCGGAATTGCCGGACATCACGATGCCGGTGCGGATATTGACCACGCGTTTTCCGGACTCACGGGCGGGCGCGCAGGCTTTCTCCCAGTCCACTGCGACATCGGCAAGAAAGCCTTCGCCGCGCTCGGCGTCCTCAGTTAGCAGCTCAGCGCCGCGCTCGGAACCGTAGAAGCCGATGGCAGAGGCGCACACCATCGCCTGCACGGAATCGGTGCCGGCGACTAGGCGGGCGAGGTTTTCGGTGGGGCCCACGCGGGAGTCGCGGATATCGGACTTGTGGCTGTCATTAAAGCGCCCAAAGATGGGCTCGCCCGCCAGGTGTACGAGCACGTCGACGCCCTCGAGGAGATCGGGCCGCGGGTGGTGCGGGCGCCACTCGCGCTGGCCTGCCTCCGCCGTGCCGCGCACGAGAGGGATCACGGTGTGGCCCAGGGTTTGTAGCTGCGCGGTCAGCGCGCTGCCCACGCTGCCGTGAGAGCCGGTCATAGCGATGGTCAAGGGCTTGTGGCCGAGCTGGCCTTCGCGCAGGCGGTTTTCAAAGGCAATATCCTGGGTGAGCTGGTGCTGCCGGTAGGCGAATACCGAGTTGAGGGCGGTGGCGGGAATGCGAGTATCTACCTCGTCCGTAATCAGCGTGCCGTCTGGATGATCGGCAAAACGGTGCGTATGGCGCCACTTGGCAAATTTGCGGATGGGGGCGTTGACGCACACATCGCTGAAGCTGTACCCGGCCTGGTAGCGCGCAAGATCGTGCTGTGCCGTCCACTGCAAACCACCGGGCAGGGCGAGCAGGGAGGTGCCAGTGCCCAGATCAGTGGCCTGCTGCACCGGCTTCATGAATGCGAACGGTGGGTTCAGGCGTGCCAAGGCTCCTGGCCGGGTATGCCATTGCCAGACGTGTTCGCGGGAGGCTGGGACTACGTGCTGCGCGGAGAAACTCACTGCGTGGTGCACCTCTTTCGGCTAAGCCTCACCCACGGGGTGGGTAAGGTGCTAGAGTAATACGTGTCTATCAGCATAGACGTCTACAAGTTCATTGACAGGCATCCTTTAAGGACCGCACCGTGAGGCGGGGAAGGAGGTCACGATGAGTGGAACTGACGTGAACGCGAACGAATTGGAGCTTTTAAGCGCCGATGATGTCTCGCGTACCGTTGCACGCATCGCGCACCAGATTATTGAAAAGACGGCGCTCGATTCCGCGGAGGCCCCGCGGGTCATTTTGTTGGGCATTCCCTCAGGCGGAGTGCCCCTAGCGGAGCGCCTCGCGCAGAAGATACACGAGTTTTCCGGGGTCCCCGTTCCATGGGGCTCGCTCGACATCACGTTGTACAGGGACGATTTGCGCAATTTCCCGCACCGCGCCCTGCAACCGACCTCCATCCCAGACGGCGGCATCGATAATGCCACGGTCATCTTGGTCGATGATGTCCTTTACTCCGGCCGCACCATCCGCGCCGCGCTCGATGCGGTGGGCGATGTTGGCCGGCCTTCGATTATCCAGTTGGCCGTATTGGTCGACCGCGGGCACCGCGAAGTCCCCATCCGCGCCGATTATGTGGGCAAGAACCTGCCCACGGCGCGGGAAGAAGATGTCTCCGTATATATCCAAGACATCGATGGACGTGATGCCGTAGTCCTCACTCGCTCTACGTCCCCGGGCGATGCCGCGCAGATAAGGGGAACGCACTCATGAAACACCTCATCGATAGCGCGGAACTATCCCGCGCAGAGATCATTGGCCTGCTGGATGAGGCCGATCGCTTCCGCGAGGCGCTCGATGGCCGCGAGGTCAAAAAACTGCCTACGCTGCGCGGGCGCACGATTTATACGCTCTTTTATGAAAACTCCACGCGCACGCGCTCGTCCTTTGAAACTGCCGGCAAGTGGATGTCCGCTGACGTTATCAACCTCTCGGCATCGACCTCGTCCGTGAAAAAGGGCGAGTCCCTCAAAGATACGGGCCTGACCCTAGCGGCCATCGGCGCGGATGCCATCATCATGCGCCACCCCTCTTCCGGTGCGCCGCAACAGCTGGCCCAGTGGGTGGACCCGGATGGCAACGGCCCTGCAGTGATCAACGCCGGCGACGGTGCGCACCAGCACCCGACGCAGGCCTTGCTCGATGCCGTCACGATGCGCCAGCGCCTGGGCCTGCACGGCGATAATGGCTTTGAGGGCCTGAAGGTAAAGATTGTCGGCGATTGCCTGCACTCGCGAGTGGTGCGCTCCAACGTGGATCTCCTGCACACCTTGGGCGCGGAGGTCACCCTCGTGGGACCTGCGACCTTGATGCCGTGGGGCGTGGACAAGTGGCCGGTGCGCGTGTCCTATGACTTTGATGCAGAGCTTGCGGATGCCGATGTCGTGATGATGCTGCGCGTGCAGCAAGAGCGCATGGACGGCGGCTTCTTCCCGTCCCACCGCGAGTACGCGCAGCTCTTTGGGCTCTCGCAGCAGCGCGCCGCGGCGCTGCACAAGGACGCCATCGTCATGCACCCAGGTCCCATGTTGCGCGGCATGGAGATTAACTACGCCGTGGCCGATATGGATAAAACCACGGTATTGCAACAGGTCAATAACGGTGTCCACATGCGCATGGCAGTGCTTTTTACGCTGTTGACCAATGGCGATAACGCCGGGATTTAAATCGGGCAGAGCAAAAGCCACGTAAAAGGGAGAGAAAATGACTACTTACCCAGCTACCGGCCGGCTGTCCGCACCGGCCGAGAACCCACTACTGATTAAGAATATTCGCCCGTACGGGGAAGGCGAGCCTACCAACGTCCTCGTTCGCGGCGGCGTTATTGACGCCATCGGCCCCGAGGTGCAGGCAGACGGCGCCGAGACCATCGACGGCGGCGGCAACGTGCTGCTGCCAGGCCTGGTTGATATGCACGTTCATCTGCGCGAGCCAGGCCGCGAGGACACCGAGACCATCGAGTCCGGTTCCAAGGCCGCGGCCAAGGGCGGGTTTACCGCGGTGTTTACCATGGCTAATACCACGCCGGTCACGGATCAGCCCATCATCGCCGAATCTGTGTGGGCAAAGTCTCAGGCGCTGGGGCTATGCGATGTCCACCCGGTCGGCTCCATCACCAAGGGCCTAGAAGGCAAATCCTTGACGGAGCTCGGCATGATGGCGCGCAGCGACGCCAAGGTGCGCATGTTCTCTGATGACGGCAAGTGCGTGCAAAACCCACAGCTCATGCGCCGCGCGCTGGAATACGCCAAGGGCATGGACGTGCTACTGGCCCAGCACGCCGAGGATGACCGCATGACAGGCGGATCGTCTGCCCACGAGGGCGAAAACGCCGCACGGTTGGGCCTGCGCGGCTGGCCGCGCGTGGCAGAAGAATCCATCGTCGCCCGCGACGCCCTGCTCGCCCGCGATTACGGTAACCGCGTGCACATCTGCCACGCCTCCACGCAGGGCACAGTGGAGCTCCTGCAGTGGGCGAAGGAACACGATATTCCGCTTACCGCAGAGGTCACCCCGCACCACCTTCTTATGACCGATGACAAGCTGCGCACCTATGACGGCCTCTTCCGCGTGAACCCGCCGCTGCGCGAACAGCGCGATACGCAGGCGCTGCGCCAGGCGCTTCTCGATGGCAGCATTGACTGCGTCGCCACCGACCACGCGCCGCACGGCTCCGAAGACAAGTGCGTGGAATTCGAAAATGCGCGCCCCGGCATGCTGGGGTTGGAGTCCTCGCTGGCGGTCATCGCCAAGCTCTTTGTGGAAACTGGACTGGCGGACTGGCGCTTTATCGCCCGCGTCATGTCCGAGCGCCCGGCCGAGATCACCCGCTTGCCGGGCCACGGTCGCCCTTTGGAAGTAGGGGAGCCAGCCAACTTAACCATCGTTGACCCACAACACCATTGGGTATCCGATTCCGCGCAGCTCGCATCCAAGTCCCAGAACAACCCGTACGCGGGCGAGGAATTTGGTGCGCGAGTTACCCACACCATCTTGCGCGGCTCGGTAACGTTCGATCTGAACGCCGCAACCCATGACTAACCTTGCACACAGCACCCAATCAAGGCACAGAAAGGCCACGACGTGACTGATAAAACTCCAGCAATCCTCGTCCTTGCGGATGGGCGTACCTTCCGTGGCTACGGCTTCGGCGCTACCGGCACCACCCTCGGTGAGGCCGTATTTACCACCGCGATGACCGGTTACCAGGAAACGATGACGGATCCGTCCTACCACCGCCAGATCGTCGTTTCCGCAGCCCCGCACATTGGCAATACCGGCTGGAACGATGAGGACAACGAGTCCCACGGCAATAATATCTGGGTCGCAGGCCTGGTTATCCGCGATCTGTCCCGCCGCGTATCCAGCTGGCGCGCCGAGCGCAGCTTGAGCGAAGAAATGCAGGCGCAAGGCGTCATCGGCATTCGCGGCATCGATACCCGCACCTTAGTGCGCCACCTGCGCAATTACGGTTCCATTTCCGCGGGCCTCTTCTCCGGCGAGGCCGCCACCCGGCCCGTCGAGGAACTCCTCGAGGAGGTAAAGAGCCAATCCTCCATGGAAGGCGCGGATCTTGCCGCCGAGGTATCCACCGATAAGCCTTATGTTGTTGAGGCCCAAGGAGAAAAGAAGCACACCATCGTCGCCTTTGACATGGGCGTGAAATCCGCAACGCCGCGTTACCTTTCCCAGCGCGGCATTGAGACCATCGTGGTACCGTCTACCACCACCTTTGCAGAAGTCCAGTCCTATAACCCGGATGGCGTCTTCGTCTCCAACGGCCCGGGTGACCCGGCTACCGCCGATGACACCGTTGCCACCATCAAAAAGGTGCTCGCGGCGGACATCCCGTTCTTTGGCATCTGCTTTGGCAACCAGCTGCTCGGGCGCGCGCTGGGCCTAGATACTTACAAGATGAAATTCGGCCACCGCGGCATCAACGTCCCGGTACGCAACCTGCTCACCGGAAAGATCGATATCACCTCCCAAAACCACGGCTTCGCACTGCAAGCCCCAGATAACTACGACCTGACTGGTAAGGACGCCGAATTCGCCTCGGACTTCGGTCCGGCCCACATCACGCACATCTGCTTGAACGATGACACGGTCGAGGGCGTCGCCTTGCGCAATGGCATGGCCTTTTCGGTGCAGTACCACCCGGAATCCGCCGCCGGCCCGCACGATGCCAACCCGCTCTTTGATCAATTCTTAGAGCTCATGGCTAACCACACCGCGAAAAAGTAGTCACCCAGGAAAAGGAAGAAATATTATGCCAAAGCGCACTGACATTAATCACGTCCTGGTCATCGGCTCCGGGCCCATCGTCATCGGCCAGGCCTGCGAGTTCGACTACTCCGGAACCCAGGCCTGCCGCGTCCTCAAGGACGAGGGCCTGCGCGTGACCCTGGTGAACTCGAACCCGGCCACCATCATGACGGATCCGGAATTCGCCGACCACACCTACGTCGAGCCCATCGAGCCGGAGTACATCGAAAAGATCCTGGTGAAGGAGGCAGAGGAAGGCCACCCCATCGACGCCGTCCTGGCCACCTTGGGCGGGCAAACCGCGCTCAACGCCGCGGTGCAGCTAGACCGCCAGGGTATTTTGGATAAGTACGATATCGAGCTCATCGGCGCCGATATTGATGCCATCGAGCGCGGCGAGGACCGCCAGAAGTTCAAGGACATCGTGGCCTCTGTAGGTGGAGAATCCGCTCGCTCGGCGGTGTGCCACAACATGGACGAGGTCCACGAGACCGTCGACAAGCTTGGCATGCCCGTCGTGGTGCGCCCGTCGTTTACCATGGGTGGCCTAGGCTCCGGCCTAGCCTTCAATAACGAGGATCTGGAGCGCATCGCTGGCGGCGGGCTTGCGGCCTCGCCTGAGGCCAACGTGCTCATCGAGGAATCCATCCTCGGCTGGAAAGAATACGAGCTCGAGCTCATGCGCGATGGTGACGACAATGTGGTCGTCGTGGCCTCCATCGAAAACGTTGATGCTTTGGGTGTGCACACCGGTGACTCCGTAACCGTGGCACCGGCGCTGACGCTGACGGACCGCGAGTTCCAGAAGATGCGCGATTTGGGCATCGACATCATCCGTGAGGTTGGCGTCGATACCGGCGGCTGCAATATCCAGTTCGCCTTGAACCCCGATGATGGCCGCATCATCGTCATCGAGATGAACCCGCGCGTATCTCGCTCTTCGGCGCTGGCATCCAAGGCCACGGGTTTCCCCATTGCCAAGCTGGCCGCGAAGTTGGCCATCGGCTACACCTTGGACGAGGTACAAAATGACATCACCGGCGAAACCCAAGCGGCCTTCGAACCGACCTTGGACTATGTCATCGTCAAGGCGCCCCGCTTTGCCTTTGAGAAGTTCCCCGGCTCCGATGACACCTTGACCACCACGATGAAATCAGTGGGCGAGGCCATGGGCATTGGCCGTAACTACATCTCCGGCCTGAATAAGGTCATGCGTTCGCTGGAAAACAAGCCCAACGGTTTCTGGACCAGGCCAGATGAGTATTTCGCGGGCGAGCGCGCCACCGACGTGCAGGCGGTGCTCAAGGACCTCGAGCGCCCCACCGAGGGCCGCATGTACGATATCGAGCTGGCTCTGCGCCTCGGCGCCTCGGTGGATGAAGTCCACGAGGCCTCCGGCGTGGATCCATGGTTCATCGCGGAGCTCGAGGGTCTGGTGGAATTCCGCCAGGAGCTTGTCGATGCCCCCGTGCTCACCGAGCAACTCCTGCGCGAGGCCAAGGTCTTTGGGCTTTCCGATGCCCAAATTGCCGCCCTGCGCCCCGAGTTCAACGGCGAAGACGGCGTGCGCAGCCTGCGCTGGCGCATGGGCATTCGCCCCGTCTTCAAGACCGTCGATACGTGCGCCGGTGAGTTCGAGGCGCAAACGCCGTATCACTATAGCTCTTATGAGCTGGACCCCGATGCCGAAACCGAGGTGCACCCGGCGCCGGAAGGCTCGAAGGGCAAGGTCATCATCTTGGGCTCTGGCCCGAACCGCATTGGTCAGGGCATCGAATTCGATTACTCCTGCGTGCACGCCGCCCTTGAGCTTTCCCGCAAGGGCTATGAGACCGTGATGGTCAACTGCAACCCTGAGACGGTATCGACCGACTATGACACCGCTGATCGCCTGTACTTCGAGCCGCTGACCTTCGAAGATGTCATGGAGGTCTACCACGCAGAGGCAGCCTCCGGCGAGGTCGCCGGCGTGCTGGTGCAGCTGGGCGGCCAGACCCCGTTGGGCTTGGCAGAGCGCCTCGATGCCGCCGGCGTGCCGGTGGTGGGCACCAGCCCCGCCGCCATTGACTCCGCCGAGGACCGCGGCGAATTCGGCAAGGTGCTGGAAGCCGGTGGGCTTGCCGCACCGCAATTCGGCACCGCCACCTCCTTCGAGGAGGCCCGGAAGGTAGCAGCGTCCATCGGTTACCCAGTTCTGGTTCGTCCTTCCTACGTGTTGGGCGGCAGCGGCATGGAAATTGTTTACGATGAGCAGTCGCTGGAGAACTATATCGAGCGCGCCACAGAGCTTTCCCCAGACCACCCGGTCCTGGTGGACCGCTTCTTGGACTCGGCCATCGAGATCGACGTCGATGCCCTGTGCGACGGCAACGAGGTCTACCTCGGCGGTGTGATGGAGCACATCGAGGAGGCCGGCGTTCACTCCGGTGACTCCTCCTGCGCCCTGCCGCCGATGACGCTGGGCCCAGAGGACATCGAGAATGTGCGCGAGTCCACGCGCCGTTTGGCCGAGGGCATCGGCGTCAAGGGCCTGATGAACGTCCAGTTCGCCTTGAAGGACGACATCCTTTATGTCATCGAGGCTAACCCGCGCGCTTCGCGTACCGTTCCGTTCGTCTCTAAGGCGACCGGCGTGCCGCTAGCCAAGGCCGCCGCTCGCATCATGATGGGATCCACCATCGCGGAACTGCGAGAAGAAGGACTTATTCCATCCTCCTACGATGGCGGTTCCTTGCCGCTTGATCACCCGATTGCGGTCAAGGAAGCGGTCTTGCCCTTTAACCGTTTCCGCCGCCCAGATGGCAGCCTGCTCGATTCCTTGCTATCGCCCGAGATGAAGTCCACCGGTGAGGTCATGGGCTTGGCCACCAACTTCGGTGCGGCCTTTGCCAAGGCGGAGATCTCCGCGTTTGCTCGTCCGCCGATTGAAGGCACGGTCTTCGTCTCCGTAGCCAACCGGGATAAGCGAACGCTGATTTTCCCCATCCAGCGCTTGGCCACGATGGGCTACAACATCATCGCTACTGCGGGTACCGCGCAGATGCTGCGCCGCAACGGCATCGAGTGTGAGGTCGCCGTCAAGGTCTCTGAAGCCAAGGACGGCGAAGAGTCCATCGTGGACAAGATCCTTAACGGCGAGGTGGATTGGATCCTCAATACGCCAGCAGGTTCCGCCGGTTCCCGCCACGACGGCTACGATATCCGCGCTGCAGCGGTGCACATGGGACTGCCGCTGGTCACGGTGGTTCAAGGCGTGACGGCGGCGGTGCAGGGCATCGAGGCGCTGCGCCAGGGTGATTTGCAGGTCCGCGCACTTCAGGAGCTTGAGCATGGACCACGCAACTAAAACCTTTGGCCAGCGCCTAGAGGACGCCGGCCGCGAACGAGGTCGCCTGTGTGTAGGCATCGATCCGCACCCGTACCTCTTAGAGCAATGGGGGCTGGATAATTCACCAGAAGGCCTGCGCACCTTCAGCATGCGTTGCGTCGAGGCCTTCGCGGATTCCGCAGCCTTGGTAAAACCGCAAGTGGCCTTCTTTGAGCGCTTCGGTGCCGCAGGCTTTGCGGTCTTGGAAGAAACGCTGGCCGGTTTGCGCGAGGCAGGATGCCTGACGGTGGCGGATGCCAAGCGTGGCGATATCGGCTCCACCATGGAAGGCTATGGCGATGCCTGGCTAGGGGAGACCTCGCCCCTGCGCGCTGACTCGGTGACACTTTCGCCGTACCTCGGTGTTGGGGCATTGGGCGTGGCCATTGCCACGGCGCAAGAAAACAACCGCGGTGTATTCGTCCTCGCGGCTACCTCTAATCCGGAGGCACGCGCCATTCAGGCAGTGCCTGCGGGCACTGCGGACTCGATTGCCCAGGCGGTCGTGGACGAGTGCGCCGCCTTCAATGCCTCGGCGAAAGAGGCCGGTGTTGCTGGAAGCGTCGGCGTTGTGGTGGGCGCGACCGTGGATAATCCGCCCGGATTGGACTCGCTTAATGGCCCGGTGCTGCTTCCCGGCGTCGGTGCCCAGGGGGCGGGCCCCGAGCAGGTGCACGCCATTGTGTCTGAGTGCCCGCAGCTGGGCTTTGCGAATGTCTCGCGCGCCGTCCTGCAGCGCGGTCCTCAGGTCGATGACCTGCGTAAAGCGGTGATCGATACCGCAGACCAATTCCGGGATTAGAACACGCGGCGGGGTCGATTAACGGCCGCGCCGTTTACCTGGTATTTTGGTCTAAGCATGTGCGTTGACGTGCTAAAACGAGTGGCCCATTTGGGCTGTTGATCGTCATCGTGTCACTAGCGGTGCTAGGATAATCAGAAGTCGGTGTGCTCGAAGGTTCAGGGTAACTTTCCGCGGTATTTACATCGCGTTTGGCAACCGGAGTCTGGTACCCAGTGCCAGAAGTAATAGAACCAATCTAATGAATCGGAGGAAACTCGTGGCCCTTCCAAAGTTGACTGATGAGCAGCGTAAGGAAGCTCTCGCAAAGGCCGCTGAGGCCCGCAAGGCTCGCGCTGAGCTCAAGGCTGCGCTTAAGCGCGGCGAGACCGACCTAAAGGACGTGCTGGAAAAGGCCGAGACCGATGAGATCATCGGCAAGACCAAGGTTTCTGCACTTCTCGAGGCTCTGCCTAAGGTTGGCAAGGTCAAGGCCAAGGAAATCATGGAAGATCTGGAGATTGCACAGACCCGCCGCCTGCGCGGTCTGGGTGAGCGCCAGCGTCGTGCTCTTCTTGAGCGCTTCGGTTACGACGACGAATAATCACGTCCATGGCTGACGCAACTGCTCGCGGTCGCCTCGTCGTGTTGGCGGGTCCCTCCGCAGTGGGTAAATCCACCGTAGTGTCGCGTCTACGACATGACGTCGAGGGGCTGTATTTCAGCGTGTCTATGACTACGCGCCAGCCCCGCCCCGGGGAAAAAGACGGCGTGGATTATTTCTTCGTCACCCCTGAGGCTTTTCAAGAACGCATTGATGCCGGTGAGATGCTCGAATGGGCAGATATTCACGGCGGATTGCAGCGTTCTGGAACACCTGCCCGTCCCGTAGAAGAGGCTTTGGAAGCAGGGCGCCCGGTTCTCGTCGAGGTTGACCTGGCCGGTGCGCGTAGCGTCCGGAAGGCCCTTCCGGAAGCGGACTTGGTATTCCTGGCCCCTCCTTCCTGGGAGGTGTTGGTAGAGCGCCTGACCGGTCGCGGTACCGAACCACAAGACGTCATCGATCGTAGGTTGCACACTGCGTATGAGGAACTAGCTGCACAGGATGAGTTTGATCACGTTGTGGTCAATGAAAACCTAGATGAGGCAGTCGCCGCCATTAGTGATATCCTGCGAGGATAGATTCTTCCTTTGACCATCTTCAACCAATGTAAAGGTGCATGTGACTAACGTGACCACCCCTTCTAACACTGAATCCGCAAAGTCGGAACCGGTATTTGATGATCCGATTGGTATTACTGACCCGCCAATCGATGAGCTGTTGGACAAGGTTTCTTCCAAGTACGCCTTGGTAATTTTCGCTGCCAAGCGTGCGCGCCAGATCAATAGCTACTACCAAGAGCAAGATGAAGGCGTCTTTGAGTTCGTGGGCCCGCTGGTTAACCCAGAACCCGGCGAGAAGCCACTGTCCATCGCGCTGCGCGAAATCGACGCAGGCCTGTTGGACCACGAGGAAGGCAAGTAAGTAGCGCGCGCTTTCGCGTGCGCACCTTGTGCCTCATTTCAGCCCCGTCCGGCTAATCCCCAATGGTTTCACTTTTGTGGAACTAACGTGGTGGCCGGGCGGGGCTCTTGTCATGCCTGCACGGTACGATTGTGCGATGTGACTGTTTCAAATTCTCCTCGCAATATCGTGCTGGGCGTTGCCGGTGGCATCGCCGCGTATAAAGCCTGCCACCTAGTGCGCAATTTTAAAGAACACGGCGATAACGTCCGCGTCGTTCCTACAGAAAGCGCCTTGAATTTCGTCGGCGCCGCAACATTTGAGGCATTATCCGGAAACCCCGTCTCAACCAGTGTTTTCGAGGCCGTAGAGGACGTGCAACACGTAGCTGTGGGGCAGCAGGCCGATGCCGTGGTCATCGCCCCTGCCACGGCTGACCTCATTGCGCGTTTGGCTGCGGGACGCGCCGATGATCTCTTGACCGCGACAGTGCTGGTGGCAACGTGTCCCATCATTGTGGCGCCTGCCATGCACACCGAGATGTGGAATAACCCAGCGACACAATACAACGTAAAGACCCTGCGCCGGCGCGGAATTACCGTCATGGAGCCGGCACACGGGCGTCTTACCGGTAAGGACACGGGCGCAGGAAGGCTGCCAGACCCAGAACAGATCGCAGCCATCGTACGCACCGAACTCGCTGGCTTTCATATCGACCACAGCTGGTCGGGGCTAAAGGTTGTTATCTCCGCCGGTGGCACGCAAGAGGAATTGGATCCGGTTCGCTATATAGGAAACCGTTCCTCCGGGCGGCAGGGGTTTGCGCTGGCAGAGGTGGCCGCGCACAAGGGTGCGGATGTCACGATTGTGGCCGGCAATACGGCGGAGTTGCCGGTACCGAGCGGCGCTACAATCCGGAATATCGTGTCCGCGCAAGACCTAGAAACCGCGATGCGCGAGGAATCCCGCGATGCCGATATCGTCATCATGGCCGCGGCGGTCGCGGACTACCGGCCTGCGAACGTGGCCGAGTCCAAGATGAAAAAGGGCAAAGCGGATGATGCGCTTGCCGCACTGGAGATGGTGGAAAACCCAGATATTTTGAAGTCTCTCGTGGCAGCCCGCGAGGAGGGTGAGGTGCCGGAGAATTGCGTCATCGTTGGTTTCGCGGCCGAGACGGGAGATGCTGATTCCTCGGCACTGGAGTATGCCCAAGAAAAGTTTGCGCGCAAGGGGTGCGACGTCCTGATGGCCAATGAGGTTGGCCGCGGTGTGACCTTTGGCCAGGAAAATAGCGAGGGGTGGATCCTGCGGCGGAATGAGGAACCGCAGCGCGTAGAGCATGGATCTAAGCAGGTCGTCGCGGCGCAGATTCTCAGCGTCGTGAATGGAATGATTGAACCGGGAAATTAAATATTGCGTTTATAGACCGCTTAGTCTAGGGTGGCCATATGATGGGTAGGGGCAGAATGCCTCGGTATCGAATACGTAATAATCAAAGGAAGTTTTTGTGACTGATAACGCTGCAGTGGAAGCTCGTCTTTTTACAAGCGAGTCCGTTACTGAGGGGCACCCAGATAAGATCTGTGACGCCATTTCGGATGCCATCCTGGATGCGCTTTTAGATAAGGATCCGGAGTCCCGCGTCGCCGTGGAAACGCTGGTTACCACCGGCCAAGTACACGTCGTGGGCGAAGTTCGCACCAATGCCTACGTGGAAATCCCGGCTCTAGTGCGCGAGACCCTGAAGTCCATCGGCTTTACCTCTTCCGATGTGGGCTTCGACGGCAATACCTGTGGCGTTAATATCGCCATCGGCGAGCAGTCGCAGGAAATCGGTGCGGGCGTGGATACCTCCACCGAGGCACGCGATCAGGGTGCTGATTATGACGAAGAAAATGACACCGCCGGCGCCGGCGACCAGGGCCTGATGTTTGGTTACGCGTCGAATGAAACTGCGGAGTACATGCCATTGCCCATCGCCTTGGCACACCGCCTGTCCCGCCGCCTGACTCAGGTGCGCAAAGAGGGCATTGTGGACCACCTGCGCCCGGATGGCAAGACCCAGGTGACCTTCGCATATACCGAGGACAATGAGCCGTCTCACCTGGATACGGTCGTCATTTCTACCCAGCACGATCCTGAGGTAGATAGCAAGTGGCTAGAAACCCACCTGCGCAGCGAGGTGTTGGAATGGGTTATCAAGGACGCCGGCCTTGATAAGTACTACACCGAGGACACCAACCTCTTGGTCAACCCTTCCGGCTCCTTCATTTTGGGTGGCCCGATGGGCGATGCAGGCCTTACCGGGCGCAAGATCATCGTGGATACCTACGGTGGCATGGCCCGCCACGGCGGCGGTGCTTTCTCCGGCAAGGACCCCAGCAAGGTGGACCGCTCTGCGGCCTACGCCATGCGTTGGGTGGCTAAGAATATCGTCGCCGCAGGCCTGGCAGACCGCGCAGAGGTGCAGGTGGCCTACGCCATCGGTCGCGCCAAGCCGGTCGGCCTATACGTCGAGACGTTCGGCACCGCGAAGCAGAACTTGACCGATGAGCACATCCAAGCTGCCGTCAATAAGGTCTTTGACCTTCGCCCAGCCGCCATCATCCGCGAATTGGATCTGCTGCGTCCTATCTACGCCCAGACCGCCGCCTACGGTCACTTCGGTCGCACCGACGTTGACCTGCCTTGGGAGCAGTTGGACCGCGTGGAGGAATTGCGCGCTGCCGCTGGTCTGTAGAATATGGGCTTATGCCTAAGAAAACACCCGCCGTCCGGAAACCGGTCGCGCGGGTGTTGCCTCTTTTAGGGGTTGCTCACCTTGATCGGGGATTTGATTACCTGGTAGATGAGGCCGAATCTGAAAGCGCCCAAGCCGGGGTGAAGGTACGCATCCGGTTCAATGGGCGCCTGGTGGATGCGATCATCGTCGAGCGCAAGCATGATTCCGACTTCGGTGGCCAGCTGCGCTTTATTGAGCGAGTCATCTCGCCATTTCAGGTCTACCCACCGCAGCTGTCCCGGCTGGTAGAAGCCCTGGCGGATCGCTATGGCGGGATTTGCTCCGATATCATTCGCTCTGCCATTCCGCCGCGCCATGCAAAGGCGGAGGAAGCGGATTTGGATACCCCGTGGGAAGACCTCGGTGCAGCCAGCGAGCCCGATTTATCCGGGTGGTCTGCCTATCAGCATGGGGAAACGTTCGTTGATTCCATCTTGGGCGGGAAATTAGCCCGCGCCGCGTGGCAAATCGCTCCCGGCGATGAATGGGAAGACGCGCTGGCGGCCTTGGCGGCCAAGGTTGCCTTGGGCGGGGGAGGCGTACTTATCGTCGTCCCAGACCAAAAGGTGGTTGATGCCCTGGAAAACGCCCTGCGCGCTGCCGTGGGGCCGAAACAAATCACGGTGCTGACCAATAGTATGGGCCCGCAAGCGCGCTATCGCCGCTACCTTTCGGCCTTGGTGGGCCAGGCGCGAATAGTCATTGGTACGCGCTCGGCGGCTTTTACTCCCGTGGACAACCTCCAGCTAGCCGTTATTTTTGATGACGGTAACGATAACTTGGTGGACAATATCAAGCCCTACGTCCACGCCCGGGAGGTGCTTACTACCCGCTCTGCCTTCGAAAATTGCAGCTTCATTGCGGCCAACCATTCGCGCACGGCAGAAACCCAATTATTGGTGGATTCAGGGTGGGCACACGACCTCATACCGAGCGCCTCAACCATAGAGGCACGCCGGCCCGATATTTTGGCCATTGGTGCCTACGGGCTGTCCATTTCCCGGGATTTGGAGGGCGGTACGACCTCTGTGCAAGCGCCGGCCTTTCAGGCAGCACAGCAGGCCCTCGACCGCGGTGAACCGGTGCTTGTGCAGGTCCCGCGCAAGGGCTACGCGCCTATTTTGGCTTGTGGAAAGTGCCATTCTCCTGCGCGGTGCCGCCACTGTAACGGGCCATTGGGGTTGCCTCCGAGCTCCGAGCGCTCAAGCGAGGAGGCGGTCATGCCTACCTGCCGCTGGTGTGGGCGCATTGCCACCAATCACCGCTGTACCGAGTGCGGCTCGCCGCGGCTGCGCGCCATCGTTTTAGGCTCTGAACGCACCGCGGAGGAATTGGGGCGCGCCTTTCCCAATACATCCGTTGTGGTCTCCGGCGGAAATAAGGTTGTGGGCTCAATTGAAAATGCCCCGGCATTAGTGATTGCCACCCCGGGCGCTGAGCCGCGGGTGAAAGGCGGCGCCTATGGCGCGGCCCTCTTATTGGATGCGGGCACTTTGTTAAACCGGCAAGACTTGCGCGCCACCGAGGACTGCCTGGCCAAATGGGCGCAGGCGGCCACCATGGTCAGGCCGCATTTTAAGGGCGGGCGCGTCATCATCGCTGCGGATCCGGAACTTCCCGTGGTTCGCCACTTCATAAGTTGGGACATGGTCGCGGCCGCGGCAGAAGAATTGCGTGCCCGGCGCGAGGTGCGCTTTCCGCCGGCCGTGCACTTCGCCGCCATTGACGGGGCGGACGCCGCTTTGGATTCCTTCGAGCAGTTGGTGGATCTGCCAGAGCACGCCGAGGTTCTAGGCCCGGTTCCGCTCCCGCCAGGGGACAGCCTCCCCGGGGAATACGATGCGGACCGCTTTGGCCCACCGCAACGTCTAGTGGTGCGAGCCCCGCTGGGGCCGCGGTCGCAGCTTGGGCGCGCATTGCGCAAGGCTAATGCCGCGCGCAGCGCCCGGAAGGATGAATTGCCACTACGCATCATGGTCGATCCCATTCACGTGGGTTAGAAGTGCGCATAAACTTAGGCGAATAGGCAGTACATGAGGAAGGGAAGAAGCAGTGGCAGAATTAGACATCAGGCTCTACGGGGATCCCGTACTGAGTACGCGAGCAGAAGAGGTTACTACCTTTGACTCTGGTCTTCGCACTTTGGCACAAAACATGCTGGAGACCATGGATGCCGCTGGTGGGGTAGGGCTGGCGGCGAATCAAGTGGGCATACTCAAGCGCTTCTTTGTCTATGACTGTTCGCATACTCAGACCGGGTTGCGCGGGGCTCTGATTAACCCTGTGTGGACGCCTTTGGGAGAGGACATGCAGACTGGCCCGGAAGGCTGCCTATCCATTCCTGGGATTCGCGCCGATACGCCGCGGCACAATCGGGTATTTGTCTCTGGGCGCGATGTAGAAGGCCGGCCGGTGGGAATGGTGGCCTCCGGCCTTTTGGCGCGGTGCATTCAGCATGAAACCGATCACCTTGATGGGGTGTTATTCCTGCGCCGGCTTGGCGATGCCGACCGCAAGGCCGCCATGCGCACCATTCGCGAATCCGAGTGGTTTAATAGCGCGGGCTAGGCGAGCTTCGGCAACGCAGGCGGGGTCGTTGTACCCTAGAATTTTCACCCGAGACCTCGAGGAGACTCATCCAGTATGCGGATTATTTTTGCTGGCACCCCAGAGCCGGCGGTGGTGGCATTGGAGAAATTGCTTGCCTCCAGCCACGAAGTGGTAGCGGTCATTACCCGGCCCGATGCGAAGAAGGGCAGGGGCCGCAGCCTTCACCCGAGCCCGGTCAAGGCGCTGGCGCAAGAGCACGGCATCGAGGTGTTGACCCCATCTACGCTGCGCGCCGGCACGGAAGATGGCGATAACTTGCGTGAGCGTTTGGCGCAGCTGCAGCCCGAGGCCATTCCGGTGGTGGCCTATGGCAATCTCATTAGCAAGGATCTCTTGGACGTCGCGCGCCATGGCTGGGTCAACCTGCACTTTTCCCTTCTTCCCGCCTGGCGCGGCGCGGCGCCGGTGCAGGCGGCTATCGCGGCGGGCGATGATATTACCGGTGCGTCCACCTTCCGGATTGAAGAAGGCCTGGATACGGGCCCGGTCTTCGGCACGGTTACAGAAGGCATCACCGGGACGGATACCGCGGACGATTTGCTCACGCGGCTGGCGTATTCCGGGGCGGATCTCCTGGTAGCCACCATGGATGGGCTGGAGGCCGGCACGCTGGAGCCGCAGGCCCAAAGCGGCGAGGCCACTTATGCGCCGAAGATTTCTACCGACGCCGCCCGCATTGACTGGGCGCAGCCTGCCTTCGCCATCGACCGGCATATCCGCGCCCACACCCCAGGCCCGGGCGCGTGGACGCTGCTTGACGATGCCCGCCTCAAGCTCGGCCCGGTGAGTCTCACCGAGGGCATCGGCAAGCACCTAGTGCCTGGCGAAGCGCTGATTAGCAAGGACGCGGTGTACATCGGGACCGCGACGCAACCGGTGCAGCTGGATAGGATTCAGCCGCCGGGCAAAAAGATGATGAATGCGGCCGATTGGGCGCGTGGATTAGGAAAGAACGCAGAGGTGAGGTTCCAGTGACTGGTGGATTCCGCTCCCGCAGTAAGTCCGGTGGCAAGGCGCCGGAGGCTACACAGCACGGCAAGAATGGCGCGCCCCAACGCGGTAGTGCGCAGCGTGGCCAAGACAAGCGTGATCAAAGCAAGCGTGGTCCGCAACGCCAGGGCAACCGAGATAATCGGGATAACCGGGGTGGCCGGGGTAGCCGGAATGCGGGTGCGCAGAACGCAGGCGCGGGGAAGTCACTGGTGCACGCCGCCATCGACCAGGGCGTGGATCCAGCCCGCGCCGTTGCCTTCGATGTGGTGCGCCGGGTAAGCGAAGAGGATGCGTTTGCCAACCTCGTCCTGCCCAAGGCCCTGCGCAAGCAGAAACTTACTGGTCGCGATGCGGCATTCGCCACGGAGATTACCTATGGCACGCTGCGCACCTTAGGCGTACTCGATGCGGTGATCGCGCAGTGCTCCTCGCGCGAGTTGGAGGCAATCTCGCCGGTAGTCATCGATGCCCTGCGCCTAGGCACCTACCAGGTGCTCTATACGCGCGTGGAACCCCACGCGGCGGTAGATACCTCCGTCCGGCTCGTCGAGGCGGGCGGGGAAGAAAAAGCCAAAGGGTTTGCCAATGGCATCTTGCGCACCATTACCCGCACGCCACCGAATGAGTGGCTCAAGCGCCTTGCCCCAGAAGGCGAGATTGCGGGCCTAGCCTTTAGGCATGCGCACCCCACGTGGATTGCGGAGTCCTTTGCCCGCGTTGTGGGCCCCGAAGAATTGCCCGCTGCCTTAGAAGCGGATTCCGAGCGCCCGAGCGTGCACCTGGTGGCGCGGCCGGGCGAAATTTCCGCCGAGGAATTGGCGCTGATTACCGGAAACGAAGAAGGTACCTACTCGCCCTACGCGGTATATATGGACTCCGGGGACCCAGGCCAATTGGAACCGGTCCAGCAGGGCATGGCCGCGGTGCAGGATGAAGGCTCGCAGCTTATCGCCCGCGCCGTGTGCGAGGTGCCCGTCAGCGGTACCGACCAGGGGCGCTGGCTCGACCTGTGTGCGGGCCCGGGGGGCAAGGCGGCCTTGATGGGGGCCTTGGCGCGCATCGAGTCCGCGCATGTCGATGCCGTGGAAGTATCACCGCACCGCGCGAAATTGATTGAAAAGACCGTGCAAGGGCTGCCGGTGACCGTTCATGTGGCCGATGGCCGCAACCCGCAGGTCGGCTCGGGATTCGATCGCATCTTGGTGGACGCGCCGTGTTCGGGTCTGGGCGCATTGCGGCGCCGACCAGAGGCGCGGTGGCGGAAATCGGAGGCCGATATTGCCGAGCTTTCGACACTCCAATTCGAGCTCTTGTCCTCTGCTTTAAAGCTCGTGCGACCGGGCGGGGTCGTGGTGTATTCCACGTGTTCGCCGGACCTGCGCGAAACCCGTGACATCGTCGACCAAGCGGTAGAAAAGCTGGGCGCGCAGGAACTGGATGCGCGGGATTTTATCCCGGATATGGGCAATGTAGGAAAAGAAAAATCCGTCCAAATGTGGCCGCACCGCCACGGCACCGATGCCATGTTCATGGCGGTATTGCGGCGCGGCGATGAGGAAGGGCGCTAGGATTAACGGTATGCCTGCACCACTTATTTCTCCGTCAATTTTGGCTGCTGACTTCGCGCGGCTGGGCGAACAACTAGAGGCCATCTCGAATGCCGATTGGATCCATGTAGACATCATGGACGGGCACTTTGTGCCCAACCTTTCCTTCGGTCCGGATATTACGGCCACGGTGAAAAGGTCCACGGATAAGCCGCTTGACGTGCACCTGATGATTGAGGAGCCGGCGAAATGGGTGGAGACCTATATCAAGGCCGGTGCCACCACCATCATTTTCCACGTGGAAGCGGTTGAGGGTGAAGCAGCCGCGGTGGAATTGGCAGAAAAGATTCGGGACCTAGGCGCGCGTGCGGCCTTTTCCATCAAGCCGGATACGCCCATTGAGCCGTGGCTGGATAAGCTGCACCATTTTGATGAGGTGCTGGTCATGTCCGTAGAACCAGGTTTTGGCGGCCAGAAATTCATGCCCGCCATGCTGGATAAGGTCCGCGCCCTGCGCGAAAGCATTGACCAGCAGAACCTGGATACCGTCATCGAGATCGATGGCGGCATCGATCCGGAAACCATTGGCTTGGCCGCGGAGGCCGGGTGCGATTCCTTCGTGGCGGGATCGGCCGTATTCAAAAGCGATGATCCAGCGCAGGCGGTGGAAGAACTGCGCGCGCTTGCGACACGGTCATAATGGCCGGCGCGATGGATGAAACCAACGTTTCCGGAGCATTGGTTCAGGCCATGCAGGCCGGCGCGGCGGTGCGCGGTACCACAAGCCCCAATCCACCCGTGGGCGCGGTGATTTTATCCGCAACCGGTGACGTTGTGGGGCGCGGTGCGACCCAGCCGGTGGGCGGTGCCCACGCGGAAGTCATGGCGTTGCGCGCGGCCGGCGAGAAGGCCCGCGGCGGCACGGCCGTGGTTACCTTGGAGCCGTGCGCGCATACGGGCAGGACGGGTCCCTGCGCCACGGCGCTTATCGATGCCGGAATTGCCCGCGTATTCTACCTGCATCCCGATCCCACGCCCCAAGCGGGCGGCGGCGCGCAGGCCCTGGCCGCCGCCGGGGTAGAGGTGGGCCAGCTCACCGCACCGGATGGCGTCGAAGACGCAATGCGTGCCTGGTTGCGCGCAGTGAAGCTGCAGCGCCCGCACGTGACCCTGAAATTCGCGCAGACCTTGGACGGGTTTACCGCTGCGGCCGATGGCACGAGCCAGTGGATCACCGGGCCCGAGGCCCGCGAGTGGGTCCATGCCGATAGGGCGCGGCGCGATGCCATCATTATCGGCACCGGCACCGCGCTTGCCGATAACCCCTCGCTTACCGCACGCTGTAGCGATGGGAGCCTGCGGGAGCACCAGCCGCGCCGCGTGGTCATCGGCAAGCGCGATCTCCAAGCCGCGGGTGAGAAGGCCTCGCACCTGCAGCGGCTGGGATTTGAGCAATATGACACCATCGAGGGCGCGCTCGACGAGCTGTATGCCAGCGGCGCCCGCGACGTCTTGGTGGAAGGCGGGGCGGGACTGGCCCAGAGCTTTATCGAGGCCGGTGCCGTGGATGCGCTGGCGGCGTATATTGCCCCCATCCTGCTCGGCCAGGGGCGCGGGGTCCTGGCGAATGCGGTGGCGCACACGCTTGCCGATGCCCCACGTTTTACCACCGTGCGCACCACCAGCCTCGGGCCCGATGTCCTCGTCGAATACGAGGCGCGGAATGAGCGTTAAAAGATTAGATACTTAAAAGACGAGTACAAGGGGTTTCATTGTTTACAGGGCTAGTACAAGAATTAGGAACCGTAGCCGCACTAGAGCCGCAGGCGGATGCGCTCCGGCTGAGCATTCGCGCGCCACAGACGGTGAGTGACGCGCGCTTAGGAGATTCCATTGCCATCAATGGTGTGTGCCTTACCATCGCGGAATTGGATGGGGACATCTTCTTTGCCGATGTGATGCAAGAATCGTTGGATCGGACGGGACTTGGGCAGCTGGTAGAAGGCGCGCGGGTGAATGTCGAACCGGCATTGCTGCCCACCACGCGGCTAGGCGGGCACATGATGCAGGGCCATGTCGATGGCACGGCGCGCTTGGTCTCGCGCGAGCACTCGGAGCATTGGGACGTGCTGCGCTTTAGCTTGCCCCGCGATCTTGCTCGGTACGTCGTGGAAAAGGGCTCCATCGCGGTCAACGGCACGTCCTTGACGGTCAGCGCCGTAGGCGAAGATTGGTTCGAGGTGTCCCTCATTCCGACCACATTGCGGGAGACGACGCACGGCGAATCTCAAGTTGGCGATATTGTAAACCTCGAGGTGGATGTGCTGGCGAAGTACGTAGAAAAGATGCTTCACCCCGAATCCGGGATTGCTCAAGCAAAGGACTAGACTGCTAGGTTATGTTCGCGACTGAAGAGAGCATCCATTTTGATGCCATCGATCACGCCATTGCGGAGATTGCCGCCGGCAAGCCGGTCATCGTCATGGATGATGAAGGACGGGAAAATGAAGGGGATCTGATTTTTGCCGCGGAGCTGGCAACCCCGGAACTGGTCGCGTTTATGGTGCGGTATTCCTCCGGATACGTGTGCGCCTCGTTATTGCCGGAAGATTGCCAGCGGCTCGATTTGCCGCCGATGATGGCGCAGAATCAGGACGTGCGCCAGACCGCCTATACGGTCACCGTGGATGCGGCGACGGGCTCTACCGGAATTTCTGCGGCCTCCCGCGCGGAAACGATCCGCCGTTTGGCGGATCCTTCGACCCGGTCCAGCGACTTTACTCGGCCAGGCCACGTGGTTCCCCTGCGCGCACGGCCTGGTGGGGTGCTGGCGCGCGATGGGCACACGGAAGCCGCCGTTGATTTGGCGCGCCTCGCTGGCCTGCGTCCCGCCGGCGTGCTGTGTGAAGTCGTATCGGAAGAAGACCCGACGGATATGGCCCGCGGGCCGGAGCTGCGCCGTTTTGCCGATAAGCATGGCCTCGCCCTGATTTCTATCGCGCAGCTCATCGAGTGGCGCCGCCACCATGAGGTGCAAACCCAGCGGGCGGTGGAAACCCGCCTGCCCACAGAGTATGGCGAATTCACCGCGATCGGTTACCGCCATGACCTTGACGGCCAAGAGCACATCGCCTTGATCGCCGGCGATCCCGCGCAGCTTCGCGGCGCCCGCGATGTTGTGGTGCGCGTGCATTCCGAGTGCCTGACCGGAGACGTCTTTGGCTCGCGCCGGTGCGATTGCGGCCCCCAATTGCAGGAATCCCTGCGCAAGGTGCAGGAAGCCGGCAGCGGGATAGTGATTTATCTGCGCGGTCACGAGGGCCGCGGGATCGGGTTGGTGCACAAACTGCAGGCGTACCGGCTCCAGGACGAGGGCTGGGATACGGTCGATGCCAACCTGGAGCAGGGGCTGCCAGAAGATGCCCGCGAGTATTCCGTGGCCGGCCAGATCCTGAAGGACCTTGGGGTGGAATCAGCGCAGCTGTTGACCAATAACCCACACAAGGGCGAAGGCCTTGCCGGCTTTGGCATTGAGGTCAGCCGGCACACCCCGCTGACTATCGCGGCAAACGCCGATAATATTCGGTATTTGCGCACCAAACGCGACCGCATGGGCCACAATCTTCCGCAGGTGGCACAGTGGGACGCGCAGCACGAAGGAGAATTAGGTAAATGAGTAAAGAAGGATTGCCCGCAATTGCGCAGGTAGATGCGCGCGGCCTGCGCGTCGCGGTGGTGACCGCGACGTGGAACGAGGAGGTCTGCGATCAGTTGCACCAGCAGGCGGTGGAGACTGCCCGTGCTAATGGGGCAGAGGTCGCGGAGTTCCGCGTCGTCGGCTCCCTGGAACTAGGCGTGGTTGTCCAAGCAGCCGCGCGGAAGTTCGATGCCGTCGTTGCCTTGGGCTGCGTCATCCGCGGCGGCACCCCGCACTTTGATTACGTCTGCGATTCCGTCACCCAAGCCTTAACGCGCATCTCCCTGGATGAATCGACGCCGATTGGCAATGGGGTATTGACGGTCAATGACCAGCAGCAGGCTATCGATCGCGCAGGCTTTCCTGACTCGGCGGAAAATAAGGGCGCAGAATCCATGATCGCGGCTTTAGACACTGCGTTGCAATTGCGTAGACTAAACGCAGATTAAAGGCAGGCAGGACTTCCGGAGGAGTAAAGCACATGAATGAGGCCGCAGCCTCGAATGAATCCCAACCGCGCCGCTCTCTCAGCGATGCAGAGGTATTGGCCTATACCAGCGCGGATCCCTTCGCACGTACCACGTCGAAGCCGTGGGAATATACCGCCAAGTCCCAGTTTTTGCGCAAGATCGCCATCGGCTGGGTCATCCTAGTTATGGCCATCCATATTTTCATGGGTGTCACGCTCGATATCTCCTTTACCGGCGCGCACGTGACCACCATCGATAAATTCGCTTTCCCCGGCGTGGGCGTAGTCATTTCCATCTTGTCCTGGATTGCGCTGAACCGGCCGCGGCTGCAGGCCAATGAGGATGGGGTGGAGGTCCGCAATATCATCGGCACGCGCTTTTACCCGTGGCAGGTGGTCTACGGGCTATCCTTCCCCGTCGGCCAGCGCATGGCCCGCCTCGAGCTGCCTGAATTTGAGGCCGTGCCCGTGTGGGCGCTGCAGTCTGGCGATAAAGATTCCGTGATCACAAAAGTCCGTGACTTCCGCGATCTGGAAGCCAAATACATGCCGCAGGATTAAGCATTGGCAGATCCAACGACCTATCGTCCCGCCCCAGGAACCATTCCGACGGAGCCGGGCGTTTATAAGTTCCGCGATGAAAACAAGCGCGTCATCTACGTAGGCAAGGCCAAAAACCTGCGGGCGCGCCTGTCCAATTATTTCCAAGACATCACGCAGTTGCACCCGCGCACGCGGCAAATGGTGTTGACCGCCAGCTCCGTGGAGTGGACGGTTGTTGCCAGCGAAGTTGAAGCCCTGCAGCTGGAATATACCTGGATTAAGCGGTTCGACCCGCACTTCAACGTCATGTACCGCGATGACAAGACGTATCCCATGCTTGCCGTCTCGGTGGGAGAGGTCGTCCCGCGCGCCTTTTTCTACCGCGGCCCCCGCCGCAAGGGGGTACGCTACTTCGGGCCCTATTCCCATGCATGGGCTGTGCGGGAAAGCCTCGATCTGCTCACCCGCGTCTTTCCCATGCGCACCTGTTCAAAGGGCGTATATAACCGGCATGAGCGGCTGGGACGTCCGTGCCTTTTGGGATACATCGGCAAGTGCGATGCGCCCTGTATCGGGCGGGTAAGCAAGGAAGAACACCGCGAGACCGTCAATGAGTTGGTCTCGTTCATGAACGGCAATACTGCGGGCGTGAGGCGCAAGCTGGTCAAGGACATGGAGGCCGCCGCCGAAAACCTGGAATTTGAGCGCGCGGCGAGGTTGCGCGATGACCTTGGGGCCATCGATAAGATTATGGAGCAACAAGCGGTTGTCTTTGCCGATGGCACCGATGCCGATCTGATTGCGTTTAATTCCGATGAATTGGAAGCCGCCGTCCAAGTTTTTCACGTGCGCGGCGGCAGGATCCGTGGCCAGCGCGGCTGGGTTGTTGAACGCGCCGGCGATCAGGCAACCTCTGAGCCCATTGAGGAGGGCCAACCCGACCCCGCCTTGCCCGCATTGGTGCAAAACTTCCTCATTCAGTTTTACTCCGATGCCGTGGAGCGCGAAGAACAAGAAGCTCGCGAGGATGCGGCTTTAGCTGCGGATGTGCCGCGGCGCGGGGTGGACCAGGAATCGCATATGGAACAGCGCCATGTCCACGTCATCCCGCGCGAGATTCTGGTCCAGGCCATGCCGGAGGAATCCGAACAAGTGGTGTCCCTCTTGGAAGACCTGCGCGGTGCACGAGTAGATCTCCGCGTGCCCCAACGCGGCGATAAACGCTCCCTTATGGATACCGTGGAGAAGAACGCCAAGGAGCAGCTGCGCCAGCATAAGTTGAAGCGCGTTGGCGACCTCACTGCGCGGTCCGCGGCGCTGCAGGATATCCAGGATGCCTTGGGCATGGACCAAGCGCCGCTGCGCATTGAGTGCACCGATATTTCGCATATCCAAGGCACCGATGTCGTCGCCTCGTTGGTGGTCTTTGAAGACGGTATCCCAAAGAAATCCGATTACCGGCGCTACCGCATCAAGGAAGCCGCCGGCGACGGGCATTCCAATGACGTCGGCTCCATTGCAGAAATCACGCGGCGCCGGTTTAAGCGCCACAACCAAGATAAGTTGGCGAACCCGGACGAGGAAAAGGAAGAATCCTCCTTCTCGGAAGAGAAGGTGGCGGAAGAATCCACCGAGGCAGGCCGCCGGTTTGCCTATCCTCCTCAGCTTTTTATCGTCGACGGTGGCGCACCGCAGGTGGCCGCGGCGCAAGAGGTATTCGATGAACTGGGCATTGTCGATGTCACCCTCGTGGGGCTGGCCAAGCGCTTGGAAGAAATTTGGGTGCCAGGTGATGATGAACCGGTGATTTTGCCGCGCAATTCTCAGGCCCTGTTCTTGCTGCAGCAGATTCGCGATGAGGCGCACCGCTTTGCCATTACCTACCACCGGCAACAACGGTCTAAGCGCATGCGCTATTCGGCGCTCGATGCAATTCCTGGACTCGGTCCGCAGCGCCGGACGGATTTGGTGAAGCATTTTGGCTCCGTCAAAAAGCTCAAGGCTGCCACGGTGGATGAGATCTGCGAGGTCAACGGCTTCGGGCCGAAGCTGGCCCAGACCGTTTACGATAAGTTGCACGACGCACAGTAAATTAGCAGCCTTCTGGCAGAAGTCCGGAGCGTGAAAACGCTAGACTGGTGTGCATGACGCACTTCGAGACTCCGCCCATCTTGATTACCGGCATGTCCGGCGGCGGGTTGAGCTCCGCCGCCAAGGTTTTTGAGGATAAGGGCTACTATGTGGCGCATAATATCCCGCCGCGCGCCATCGTAGACCTGTGGAAATTGTGCAACCAGGAAGAAACGCCCGTAGAAAAGGTCGCGGCGGTAACGGACGTGCGCTCCCGCATGTTTCCAGGCTCCCTAATAGAAACCATTGATGAGCTAACGGCGCTGGGCATGAAGCCCACCGTGCTCTTCCTCGATGCCCGCGATGATGTGCTCATTCGTCGCTTCGACTCTGTGCGGCGCACCCACCCCTTGCAGGGCGACGATACCTTGAAGGTGGGCATCCAACGCGAACGCCAAGCGGTGGCGGAGATTCGGGATCGCTCCGATATCATCATCGATTCCACGAACCTGTCGATTCATGACTTGCGCCGGGCTATCGAAGCTGCGTTTGGCGAGTTTCAGAATACGAACCAGCACGTCACGGTGGAATCCTTCGGATTTAAAAACGGTTCCCCGCGCGATGCGGATATCGTCGTCGACGTGCGCTTTTTGCCCAATCCCTACTGGATTCCGGAGCTGCGCGGCTGCCGCGGTACGGATGCGCCGGTGGCCGATTATGTCCTGTCGCAACCGGCCGCCCAGAAGTTCGTGGATAATTTTGTCGCCATGTTTTCCACCATGCTGGAGGGATACCGGCACGAGGGAAAGAACTTCATCACCGTGGGCGTCGGCTGTACGGGCGGGCATCACCGCTCGGTTGCGGTAGCTGAGGACATCGCCAAGCGCCTGCGCGCCAATGACACCCTTGACGTCAGCATTTTGCACCGGGATATCGCCCGCAATTAGGGCTGAGGAGCATTAAAAACTGTATGGAACACCCTTCTCATATGGTCTGCCTTGGCGGCGGCCATGGTCTTTATCAAACCCTTTTATCCGCGCGGCGCAGCAATGCAGCGGATATTTCTGCCATCGTGACGGTTGCCGATGATGGCGGATCTTCGGGGCGCCTGCGCCGGGAGCTGGATATCATTCCACCCGGTGACCTGCGTATGGCTTTGGCCGCGCTAGCCGATGACAACCGGATAGGCGAGCTGTGGGGCAAGACCCTCCAGCATCGTTTCGGCGGCAATGGTGCTATGGCAGGCCATGCCGTGGGCAACCTCATGATCGCCGGTTTGACCGGAGTTTTGGGCGATTACCAGGCCGCCTTGGACGCGGTGGCGGAGCTTACGCACTCGCACGGGCGGGTCATCCCCGTGGTCCCGCATCCCTTAGAAATTGAGGCCGATGTCTCAGGGCTTGACGATGACCCCCGGGTCATGCGCCAAGTCCGTGGCCAGGTTGCGGTGGCATCGACGCCGGGCCATGTGCGGCGGGTGCGCATTCTTCCTGAAGCGCCACAAGCGAGCCCGGCTGCGCTGGAGGCCATTAGACAGGCCGATCTTATTACCATCGGTCCGGGATCCTGGTTTAGTTCAGTGCTGCCGCATACGTTGGTGCCAGAGATCGTCCAGGCCATTTCTGAATCCAATGCCTTGCGCGTTGTAATGCTCAACCTGTCGGCCGAACCGGGGGAAACCCAAGGCTTTTCCGCGGAGCGCCACGTGCATGTGCTGGCTCGTCACGCCCCGAATTTGCGCATCGATCGCATCGTGGTGGATGCGGCAGCCTTGCCGAATGAGAGTGAACGGGTTTATGTGCAGCGCGCTTCGCAAGCCTTGGGGGCGCGCGCAGTATTTGCGGATGTCAGCATTCAGGATGACAATGGACAGCGATTGATGAAACACGATCCAGACAAACTTTCGTCTGTCATCGTGGATCTTTATAACGAGTACCGGCGGGCCTAATTAAAATCAGGCCAGCCAGTCCTCAATGCGCGGGGCACGGTAAAATAAGAAAATTCCGTTTCCCACGCAGTAGTTGGTGTGCGTGGGACCGTGCATTGCACAAGCGTCATTCGTGACTGTGACAGAGAAATGGGGCGAACTAGGTGACCACACCGTTGACCGAACAGGTCAAAGAAGAACTAGCGGCGGTAGGCGTAACGCGCCAGTCCGCGCGCGCTGCGGAGCTCGCATCGATCCTGCGCTTTGCCGGAGAGGTAGACGTCTCTGGGGACAGCATGGCCTATGAGCTTGAGCTCGATAACCAGGTTATTGCGCAGCGCATCCTTGTGGCTTTGGACGAGCTTTACGGCATCGAAGCGGAAAGCCATGTTGTTGGCCCTGCGGGGACGGCGAAGAAGTCCCGCGTCATCGTGCGCATCACCAAAGGGGCGAAGGAGCTGACTCGCCGCCTGGGCCTGATTACCCGTTCGGGTCACGCCGTGGTGGGGCTTCCCCCGCAGGTCATTTCCGGCACGGTGGCAGATAGCGAGGCCGCGTGGAGGGGTGCCTTCCTTGCCCACGGCAGCCTGACGGAGCCAGGGCGTTCTTCGGCACTGGAAGTAACCTGCCCCTGCCAAGAGGCCGCATTGGCGCTCGTGGGCTGCGCGCGGCGCCTAGGGATATCCGCGAAGACAAAAGAGACCCGCGGCGAGGATCGGGTGGTTGTCCGCGACGGCGATGCCATTGGCGCGCTGCTGACCCGCATGGGCGCTCAGGTAACCCGCTTGTCTTGGGAAAAGAAGCGGGTAAAGCGCGAAGCGCACGATACATCGCGCCGGTTGGATAACTTTGATGATGCCAACCTGCGCCGTTCCGCACGGGCCGCAGTAACCGCCGCGGCGCGCGTGGATCGCGCGATGGAGATTCTGGGGGATGACGTTCCTGAGCACCTGGCCGATGCCGGCCGCCTGCGCGTGCAACATCGCGAGGCCTCCTTGGAAGAGCTCGGCCGGCTGGCGGATCCGCCCATGACCAAGGATGCGGTGGCCGGACGCATTCGGCGCCTGTTGTCCATGGCGGATAAGCGGGCCGAAGAACTGGATATCCCCGATACCAATGAATCCATCTCGGATGATCTTTTTGGCGACTCTTAGCCGCTAGGCACGATTGGCTCCGGCCCTTTGAACCACGAAAGGCGGGGAGGAAAGCACTGAGGTGCTTGTCCTTCCCGCCTTGTGTTGTGCCGCGGCCCAACACCGCGGATGATGGGGGTGCTGGGCGGCGGGCTAAGTGCTTAAAGCCGGTGGCGGCCTAAGCTTTATGGCACTGTCTTATGGGACCAAGAAGCCCAAGACGTTGGTCATCAAGAAGACGATGACACAGACAACGGCCAAGAACGCGATGGAGTAGCCCACGACGTTCTTCAAGATGACGGATTCCTTGCCCTCCATGGATACGGCGGTTGCCGCAATGGCCAGGGACTGTGGCGAAATCATTTTACCCACAACACCACCGGCGGTATTGGCGGCCAGCATGAGGTCAGGGTTGACGCCAATGCGGTCAGCGGCGGCGACCTGGAGGTTGCCAAAGAGCGCGTTCGCGGAGGTATCGGAGCCGGTAACCGCGGAACCGATCCAGCCCAGCACGGGAGCGAAGAGCGCGAAGATGGAACCGGCGGAGGAGACGAATTCACCGATGGCGATGGTCTGGCCCGAGTAGTTCATCGTGTAGGCCAAAGCGAGGACCAAGACGATGGTCAGCCCGGAGAACTTCATGCGGTTGGCAACTTCACCGAAGGCCTGTACGGGTTGGGCGAAGCTGAGCTTGTAGCGGCCGTTTTCGTTGCAGAAGTGGTAAACGATGGCCACGATAATGCCGGAGAGCAAGAGCAGGGTACCGGGGTTGCCAAAGACATTGAAGCTAAAGCTGGTGTCCATGGCTTCGCCGTTGGTGCCGATGACGGTGCCATCCAGCAGCGGCCACGCGAACTTCAGCTTCCAGAAGCCGAAGATCGCCGGTGCTGCGGTCGCGATGGCAAATACTGCGGTAACGACGGCGTAGGGCAGCAGGGCCATCCAGATGCGGCGGCCATTGAGGTCGGTCGACGTTTCTGCGGCGGGCAGCTCCATGCGCTCGCGCAACTGGGTAACACCCCGTGGTTTCCACACGCGGAGGAAGATGAAGGCGGCACCCAGGGAGACGATGCAGGCAATAACGTTGGTGAGCTGGTAAGCAAAGAAGGTGGCGGTCAGCCACTGTGCGGCGGCAAAGGAAATGCCGATGACCGCGGCGGCGGGCGCTGTTTCCTTCACGCCGCGCATGCCGTCCAGGATGAATGCGATAAGGAACGGGACGATCGCGGCGATGACCAAGACCTGCAGGGCAATAAGGCCTGCGATATCTTGGGTTTGCTCAGCGGTACGTCCACCGACCTCACCGGCGGTGGTGACCGGAATGCCGACCGCGCCGAATGCCACTGGGGCGGTATTAGCAATGAGGACCACCGTCGCTGCGCGCAGCGGCTTGACGCCGAGCGCCATAATCATCGTGGCGGTGATGGCAACGGGTGCGCCGAAGCCGGCAAGGGCTTCAAGGAGGCCACCGAAACAGAAGGCGATGAGCATCGACTGGATGCGGATATCGCCATCGCCTAAGAGGTCGAAGGTCTTACGCAAATCCTCGAAACGGCCCGAGGCGACCGTGATCTCGTAAAACCAAATCGCGGTGATGATAACCCAGACAATGGGCAAGAGGCCGAAGAGTCCACCGCGGACCGCGGAGGATAGTGCCATATCCACGGGCATCGCAAAGGCAACTATGGCTAGGATGATGGAGGTCGCAAGAGCGACGGCTCCTGAAGTATGTGCGCGGGCTTTAAAGCCCATCAACATAATGAAAAAGGCTACGAGGGGGAGAATCGCCACGAGCGCGGTGAGCCCAAGACTGTCTCCCACAACAGAGGTGTTTATCTCAAACATTGAGTATCCTCGATTCTAACGGGGGTACTTTCGCAGGCGCATTCGGTCTGCGGGGAATGCAAATTTGTTTCTCACGCGTTTCAGGCGAGAGATTAGCGCCCAGCGAATGCCCGAGTGCTACCTGTAACACAGTGAGTTAGCGCAAGCATATCGTGTCATAAAAGCCGCGGTGTGATTTGGGTCAATTTAATTTATAGAACTGCTTCTTTGGTGACTGGATTGCGAGGAGGCGGGAAAATGCTACGCACTGTGATATATCACACATTAACGGTGTAAAGTCCACAAGAACCAACTTAAACGGGCTTGAACAGCTTGAATATTCGGGAAAAACAAAAATACTCGGGAAGATTGTACGCCTAGATCGGAAAAGTTTCAGATGGTGCGTTGCCAGGCTTGCAGCCCACTGCACGCGCTATAAAGGCTCTGTAGTATTGCGGTTGTTGGGCAAAGCCTCGGGCACCTTACTCACCCAGAGCAGTAAAGTACTCGAAGGACCCGCGGTAGGCCCATAGAAATAATTACTCGACTCTTTGAGGAGATTTACAGTGACTACCCGCGTAGGCATTAACGGCTTTGGCCGCATTGGTCGTAACTTCTTCCACGCTGTTAACCGGACCGACAACGACCTTGAGATCGTTGCCGTCAATGACCTGACCGATAACCAGACCCTCTCTAACCTGTTGAAGTACGACTCTGTACTGGGTCGCTTCGACGGCGAGATTACCTACGACGATGACTCCATCACCGTCAACGGCAACCGCATCCAGGTCTTCAACGAGAAGGACCCGAAGAACCTGAAGTGGGGCGATCTGGATGTGGATCTCGTTATCGAGTCCACCGGCCTGTTCACCAACGGTAACGACGCAAAGGCTCACATTGAGGCCGGCGCCAAGAAGGTCATCATTTCCGCTCCTGGCAAGGAAGTTGACGCAACCTTCGTCTACGGTGTTAACTCCGACACTTACGATCCTGCTAATCACAACGTTATTTCCGCAGCTTCCTGCACCACCAACTGCCTGGCACCTATGGCCAAGGTCTTGAACGACAAGTTCGGTGTGGAAAAGGGCCTGATGACCACCGTTCACGCTTATACCGGTGACCAGCGCCTGCAGGACGCTCCTCACAAGGACCTGCGCCGCGCCCGCGCCGCAGCGGTCAACTTGGTACCTACCTCCACCGGTGCAGCAAAGGCCGTCTCCTTGGTTCTGCCTGAGCTGGAGGGCAAGCTGGACGGCTACGCAATGCGCGTTCCAGTCATCACCGGTTCCGCAACGGACCTGACTTTCACCGCTTCCCGCGACGTCACCGTTGAGGAGATCAACGCTGCGCTCAAGGAAGCAGCTGAAGGTGAGCTGAAGGACACCCTCGCATACACCGAGGATCCGCTGGTTTCCACCGACATCGTGACCTCCCCGCACGGCTGCATCTTCGACGCCGGCATGACCAAGGTCTCCAACGGCAACCTGGTCAAGGTGCTGGGTTGGTACGACAACGAGTGGGGCTACACCTCCCAGCTCGTCCGCATGACCAACCTGGTTGCAGACAAGCTCTAAAATCCTGAAACCGAGCACCCTTTAATGCGATACCGGCCACAACGAACGCCCTGACGGCACGACGTTGTGGCCGGTATCATTTTATGTAGGAACCTCGATTGCAGAACCCACTTTAAAAGGAGTAACACATGGCTTTTAAGACCCTAGATAACCTGCTTGAAGAAGGCGTAGAGGACCGCCACATCTTGGTGCGCTCTGACTTCAACGTGCCGCTGGATGATGACGGAAATATCACCGACCCGGGCCGCATTACCGCTTCTCTTCCGACTATTAAGGCACTTGTCGATGGCGGCGCGAAGGTCATCCTTTCCGCCCACCTTGGCCGCCCCAAGGGTGAGGTAAATTCCAAGTACTCCTTGGCCCCAGTAGCAGAGGCGCTGTCCGAGGCCCTGGATCAATATGTTGCCTTGGCCAACGACGTCACCGGTGAAGACGCCCACGAGCGCGCAAACGGGCTAAACAGCGGCGATGTCATGCTGGTAGAAAATGTCCGCTTTGACCCGCGCGAGACCTCCAAGGATGAGGCAGAGCGCGGCGAATTTGCCGATGAGCTCGTCGCCCTGGCTGCTGATAATGGCGCATTCGTTTCCGATGGCTTCGGCGTTGTGCACCGCGCACAGACGTCTGTATATGACGTCGCCAAGCGCCTGCCCGCCTACGCCGGCAAGCTGGTGGAAAAGGAATTGGACGTTTTGTCCACCGTGGCCAAGGATCCAGCGCACCCTTACGTCGTCGTTCTGGGTGGCGCAAAGGTATCCGACAAACTCGGCGTTATCGAAGCCCTTGCCGGAAAGGCCGACAAGATCATCATCGGCGGCGGCATGTGCTACACCCTGCTGGCCGCTAAGGGCTACAACGTTCAGGAGTCTTTGCTGCAAGAGGACCAGATCGAAAACTGCAAGAGCCTGTTGGAGCGCTTCGGCGACAAGATCGTCCTTCCTGTAGACCTCACCGCCGCTAGCGAGTTCGCCGCAGACGCCGAGACCAAGGTCGCTGAGCTGGATGGCATCCCTGAGGGCTGGATGTCGCTGGACATCGGACCTAAGTCCGTCGAGAAATTTGCCGACGTACTGGCAGATTCCAAAACCGTATTCTGGAATGGCCCCATGGGCGTATTCGAAATGGAAGCCTTCTCCAAGGGTACCGCTGGGGTGGCGCAGGCGATTATCGATGCCACCTCCTCTAACGGGTCCTTCTCCGTCGTCGGCGGCGGCGACTCCGCGGCCTCCGTGCGCACCTTGGGCCTCGATGAGGATGGATTCAGCCACATCTCCACCGGCGGCGGCGCATCCCTCGAATACCTCGAGGGCAAGGAGCTGCCGGGCGTTTCCGTGCTCGAGGCATAAACCGCCTGAAACAGCTAAATTTAGGCGTACACAGAAAGGATTAATCATGGCACGTACACCTCTTATCGCTGGCAACTGGAAGATGAACCTCGATCACATTGAGGCCATCGGTTCCGTTCAAAAGTTTGCTTTCTCCCTGCCGGAGGATTACTACGACAAGGTCGATGTAGCCTACATGGTTCCATTTACCGATATTCGCACCATTCAGACGCTCGTTGAGGGCGATAAGCTGAAGATCACCTACGGTGCGCAGGATATCTCCAAGCACGAATCCGGCGCCTACACCGGCGAGGTATCCGGTCAGATGCTGAGCAAGCTGGGCTGCAGCTGGGCAGTCGTCGGCCACTCCGAGCGCCGCGAATACCACGGCGAAACCGACCAGCTGGTCGCTGAGAAGGCCACAGCGGCCCTGGAGAATGGCATCAGCCCAATCGTCTGCGTGGGCGAGCCGCTCGATGTGCGCGAAGCCGGCACCCACGTTGACTACGTGGTGAACCAGACCCGCGATTCCCTGCAGGGACTTAGCGCCGAGCAGCTATCCAAGACGGTTATCGCATACGAGCCCGTGTGGGCCATCGGCACCGGCAAGGTTGCCTCCGCTGATGACGCGCAGGAAGTCTGCGCTGCAATCCGCGGCCTGGTCAAGGAGCTTGCAGGCGACGAGGTCGCCGAGGGCATCCGCATCCTGTACGGCGGTTCCGTGAAGGTCGATTCCGTTGCTGATATCGTCAGCAAGCCCGACGTAGACGGTGGCCTCATCGGTGGTGCTTCCTTGGTAGGAGAGGACTTTGCCAAGCTAGCCGCCAATGCCGCTAATGCCGTTAGTTAACATGCGTTAACAACCATCACAAGGTAACTGTTGTGCCGCGGGTTGGGGTGAGCCCCGCCCGCGGCATGGTGTACAGTAGGCGCTTGTGATTGCTTTGCGTAGGCAAAGCCGGTAAGTACTTCGCGCCGGTGGCTAGCGTGACTTTTGGTAGTACACCGAGGGTGCCACTGAGCGCACGTTGAGAAAAGGAAGAACCTCATGGTCTTAGCACTGGAAATCATTTTGCTAATTTCAGCTATTTTGATGTCCATCTTTGTGCTTTTACACAAGGGCAAAGGCGGCGGCCTGTCTAGCCTTTTCGGCGGTGGCGTGCAATCGAACCTGTCCGGTTCGACCGTAGTGGAAAAGAACCTAGACCGCTATACCGTCGTCATGGTGATTATCTGGTTGGCCTGCATCGTTGGGCTTAACCTCATCCAGGCCTACGCTTCCTAGGAAGCACGCGGCAGCTCCCCGCTAACCACTAGCGGCGGCCAATCGCGCAAAAACAGCGCCGGCACGTCAGTCCCATAACCTTTCGCAGAGAAAGGAAAGGACCGAGGTACCGGCGCTGTTTGCGTTAAGCGGCGGAGATGGCGCTGCTGGCTTTACAGCTCCTGCGCGGCATCGTCTGCAAGGAAGAGGATCGTCTCCTTCGTCCCTTGCGCACCAGCGGCCGGGCACTCTTCAGCGTCGACGCCGTCCACGATGCTTTTTGCGGCAGTGGCCTTTTCCTCCCCGGCGACCAAGAGCCAGACGCGCTCAGACCTATTGACCGCCGGCAGCGTGAGGGTTATGCGCTCGCTGGGCGGCTTCGGCGAGTCGTGTACCGGTACCGCGAGTTCTTCCTGCTCACGGATGGCAGGAGAGTGGGGGAACATGGAGTTAATGTGGCCTTCTGCACCCATGCCCAAAAGGTGTAGATCGAAGCCTAAGGGTGCGAAGTCTTTCAACTCTGGCTCGTAGGCATTGGCGGCCGCCTCCATGGAGACCGCACCGAGGTCGAATCCGTGGATATTCTGATCTGGGATATCGACGTGATCGAGCAGCGCGGAACGCGCTTGGCCTTCGTTGGAATCTGGGTCGCTGACCGGAACATTGCGCTCATCGCCAAAGAAAATGTGCACGCGGGACCAATCGATGCGCAGAGCAGGGTAGTTCTCGCCTTGCTGCTGGGCGGCGAAGTCCAAGCGTGCGAGCTCGTGCAGCAGCCCAATTCCTGCGCCCCCACCCGTTAGTACGATTCTTGCTACGCCGTCACCATGGAGGCCACCGTTGCCGGCTTGAATACCGGCGATGGTCTCAATAAATTTGAGTGCGGCTTGGGAAATAAGGTCATCTACATCGCTGACGCGGTGAAGCGTTACCATTCGGTATCAGAATCCTTTGCAAAGAATCGGTATGAGCAAGTGCACTGTTAAAGCTTACTGTAGTCTACTTCTCCCAGAGCACGTAGCGCCTGGGCATAAGTTTTATCGGCATCGAGGTGTCGCAATTCCTCAGAGAGGATTTCGGTTTGCGTGCGCGGGCTCAAGCTGACCAGAGAGTCTGGCGTGCCAGGCACGCGCACTCGCACAGTGCGCTCATCGACGACATCCACATCCACGTGGGTCGTCTCCCGGTTAAAGCGCAAGTGGGTAACCGGGAAATAGTCACTATTAGCTTCCTCAGCCGTGCGCTGTACTGGGACGCTGAGGCGGTCAAGCAACCAACCCGCCGCGAAGTTAGGTGCCGGATGCCCGGCGGGGCCGGCGACCTCTACCGATAGCACCTTCTCATGGGGATGGTGATCGAGCGCCGATGCGACGACCCCGCGCCACAGCGTGATGGAGGCCCAGGACATATCGGAATCGCCGGGGGAGTAGCCATCAGAAAGCGCCCGCAGATCCTGCTCGCCCACGGTACCTTTATGGGCCACATTGGTGATGCGACGCTGGGCCAATTTGCCCACGGGGCTTTTTGAGGGCACCTGTGGGCACACGTTGGGCCACCACGCGACCAGCGGGGTATCCGGCAGCAAGAGCGGAGTGAGCACGGACTCGGCTTGATCCGCCAGCGCACCGTGCAATTGCATGACCACAGTCTCGGACGCACCGGCCTCGCCACCGACGCGGAGTTGGGCATCGAGCTGGGTATCAGAATTCGGATCGCCGGGAACCACGACGAGCACGCGGGAGGGGTGCTCATGAGAGGCATCGCGCACAGAGGCAAGGATCTGCTTGAGATCGTCGCCTTCTTGTGCCTCCACGATCAGGGTGAGCACCCTGCCCGTGGTGCGGGTGTAGTGCTCCTGGGCATCGACAAGCTTTTTGGCAATTTCACCGGTGGTGGTATTAGGCAATGGAATAATCATTGACTACGTCCCTTCTATGGGCGGCGCCAGGAATGGCCCCGGCGGCGCAGCATCTTATCGGCTGAGGTGGGCCCCCATGTGCCCGCCTTATAATCTTCGGGCTCACCATGCTTGGACCAATAATCGAGGATCGGATCCAAAATCGACCACGAAAGTTCGACTTCCTCATTGGTGGGGAACAGGGATGATTCATCGAGGAGGGCATCTAGGATAAGGCGCTCATATGCCTCGGGGGACTCCTCGGTAAAGGCCTCGGCGTAGGCGAAGTCCATGTTCACATCGCGGACTTCCATGGTGGACCCCGGCACCTTCGAACCAAAGCGCATGGTCACGCCCTCATCGGGCTGAACGCGGATGACCACGGCGTTTTGGCCAAGGGCATCGGTTTCGCCATCGACAAAGGGCTGGTTCGGCGCGGCCTTGAAGACTAAGGCGATCTCGGTGACTCGACGCCCCAGCCGCTTGCCCGTGCGCAGGTAGAAAGGCACGCCTCCCCAACGCCGCGAATTGACCTCCAACGTGCACGCCGCATAGGTCTCGGTTGTGGAGGCGGGATCGAAACCCTCCTCTTCGCGCAAGCCCTTCACGTATTCCGAGCCCTGCCAACCGGCGGTGTACTGGCCACGGGCGGTGGTTTTATTGAGCGGATGGACCGGCTGCGTGGCGCGCAGGACCTTGACCTTTTCAGCGCGCAGCGCCTCCGGCTCGAAGGAAGAAGGCTCTTCCATTGCCACGAGGGCGAGCAGCTGCAGGAGGTGGTTTTGAATGACGTCCCGCGCCGCACCGATTCCGTCATAATAGCCAGCGCGCCCGCCAAGGCCGATATCTTCGGCCATGGTGATTTGCACGTGGTCGATATAGTGTGCATTCCACATCGGCTCAAAAATCTGGTTGGCAAACCGCAGCGCCATGATGTTTTGCACGGTTTCTTTGCCCAGGTAGTGATCGATGCGGAAGACGGCCGATTCTGGGAAGACCGCGTTGACGATTTCATTGAGCTCGCGCGCGGATTCCTGGTCGTGGCCAAAGGGCTTTTCGATGATCACGCGGCGCCACGAATCCTCCATGGAATTGGCCATCCCCACGCGTTCCAATTGGTGGCAGATATCGGAGAAGAATTCCGGCGGCACCGAAAGGTAGTATGCCCAGTTGCTTCCCGTGCCGCGGGCCTTATCCAGCTCGGCCAATCGCGCAGAAAGACGGTCGAAGCCTTCATCATCGAAGGAACCTTGCACGAACTCGATTCCTTGGGATAAGTGCTCCCACACGTCGTGGTTAAAGTCAGTGCGAGCACCGGCTTCTACCGCGCTGCGGAAATAATCGCAGAAGTCTGCGTTATCCCAGTCCCTGCGGCCATAGCCTACGAGCGTGAAGCCAGCGGGCAAGAGACCGCGGCTGGCAAGGTCATAGATGGCCGGCAGGAGCTTTTTGAAAGCTAAATCGCCGGTCACACCAAAGATGACCATGCCCGCGGGGCCCGCGATGCGTGGCAATCGTTTATCGGCGGCATTACGCAAGGGATTGACCCAAGCGGCTGAGTCCGTCACGGATTATCCTTCCTGGAGGGAAAAGCTAAGTAGTCTTTCAACTAGTGGCGGCATAATGCCCCGCCGGCTATCCGGCGGGGCTAGGACCACGGTCGTAGTTTACGCGAGTCGTTGTTTGAGGGAATCAAGGAGGTCATTCCACGCGGCGACGAACTTATCGACGCCCTCGCGCTCGAGGACAGCAAAGACATCTTCTAGGTCGATGCCCACCGATTCGAGCTGGGAGAAGACCTTCTCGGCTTCTTCGCCGGCAGTGGAGAGGGTATCGCCGTGGAAACCACCCTCCTGCAGGACCGCATCAATAGTCTTTTCCGGCATGGTGTTTACCGTGTGCGGGCCAGCCAGTTCGGTCACGTACAGCGTTGCTGGGTACTCAGGGTTTTTCACGCCGGTGGAAGCCCACAGCGGACGCTGCACGGGCGCGCCTTCTGGGAGGCCATTGTCACCGATCAACTCCTCCTGGAAGAGAGCGTAGGCACGCTGGGCATTAGCGACACCTGCCTTGCCGCGGAGGGACAGGGCCTCATCGGAACCGATAGCTTCCAAGCGCTTATCAACTTCCGTATCCAGGCGGGAAACGAAGAAGGATGCGACCGAGTGAATCTTGGTGACGTCCTTGCCGTTATCAGCCGCGCGCTTGAGCCCGGCCCGGAATGCGGCGATGATCTCGCGGTAGCGGGAGACCGAGAAGATCAAGGTGACGTTGACGCTGATTCCCTCTGCCAAGGCATCCTCGATAGCGGGGAGGGAGCCCTTGGTAGCCGGGATCTTGATCATCGCATTGGGGTGGTCCACCTGGTCCCACAGTTCGCGGGCCTGCTTGAGGGTTGCTGCGGCATCGTCGGAGATGCGCGGATCCACCTCGATGGATACGCGGCCATCCTGGCCATCGGTCTCAGCATAGATATCGGCAAAAAGGTCACAGGCGTTTTGCACGTCCGTAATCGCCAGGGAGTAGACGGCTTCATCGGCCGAAGCGTTTTTCTCCTTCAAGGCCGCCAGGTCTTCGTCATAGGCCGTGCCGCTGGTCATGGCGGTGGCGAAGATGGCCGGGTTGGTGGTTACGCCCACGATGGATTTGGAGGAAATAATCTCCTTCAAGTTTCCGGATTCCAAGCGCTGGCGCGAGAGATCATCGAGCCACGTGGAGGTGCCCAATTGGGCAAGTTCAGAAATGTTGTTCATAGTCATTCCTTTTAGCGTCGGTGAGGTGGGGCTTAGCTTTGGGCTTCGGCGATGCTCTCGCGTGCGGCATCGGCAACCGCAGCAGAGGTAAAGCCAAACTTTTCGAAGAGCTCATCGCCGGGAGCGGAGGCCCCGTAGTGCTCTAGGGAGACGTTGCGGCCGAAAGTACCGGTGTACTTGTGCCAGGACTGAGCGAGGCCGGCTTCGACGGAAACACGGGCCCTCACGCTGCTGGGCAGAACCGATTCGCGGTACTCTGCGTCCTGCTCGTCGAACCACTCCAGGCACGGCGCGGATACCACGCGAGCGGCGGTACCCTCGCTTTCGAGCTGCTGGGCGGCCTCGACGGCTAGCTGTACCTCCGAGCCGGTGGCCAGCAAGATGACATCGGGCTCGTCCTTGGAGCCTGCGACCAAGGTGTAGGCGCCGCGGCGAACGCCATCGCGTGCCTTTTCCTTGGTGCCTTCCAAGATGGGGAGGTTCTGGCGGCTGAGCGCAAGGCCCTTTGGCGCTGCCTTGTATTCCATCGCCGCAGCCCAAGCTTGCGCGGTTTCATTGGCATCGGCAGGCCGGATGACGGACAAATTCGGAATGGCGCGCAAGGCCGATAGGGTCTCTACCGGCTGGTGGGTAGGGCCGTCTTCGCCCAAGCCAATGGAATCGTGCGTCCACACGTAGTAGGTATCGGTAGACATCAGCGAGCCGAGGCGCACTGCCGGGTACTGATACTCGGAGAAGATCAGGAATGTACCGCCATATACGCGGGTATTTCCGTGAAGGGCAATGCCGTTCATGATGGCGGACATTGCGTGCTCGCGGATGCCAAAATGGAGGTTGCGGCCATAAGGCTGCGCGGACCACTTATTGGTGGTGATGTTTTCAGGGCCGAAGGAATCCGCGTCCTTAATCACGGTGTTATTGGACCCCGCCAGGTCGGCCGATCCGCCCCACATTTCCGGCAAGGCGGCGGCCAGCGCCTGGATGGTCGCCTCAGAGGCTTTACGGGTGGCAATCGCGTCACCTGGCTCCCATACGGGGAGCTTGGCATCGAAGTTCTCTGGCAATTCGCGGGCGCTCATGCGGTCAAAGAGCGCCTTATTCTCGGCGTTGTCCGCCGCCCACGCGTCGAACTTCTTTTGCCACTGCGCGTGCTTTTCGGCGCCGCGCTCGCGCAGCTTGCGGGTGTGGGCCAAGACCTCATCATCAATGTGGAAGGTCTTTTCTGGGTCGAAGCCGAGGACTTCCTTGGTGGCGGCAACTTCGTCATCGCCAAGCGCGGCACCGTGGACGCCGCCGGTGTTCATCTTGGTGGGGGCGGGGTAGCCAATGACCGTCTTCACGCGGATGAAGGAGGGGCGCTCCGTTTCCTGCTGGGCATTGCGCACTGCCTCCTCAATGGCAACGACGTCCTCGCCGGACTCAACGGTCTGGACGTGCCAGCCGTATGCCTCATAGCGCGCAGCGACGTCTTCGTTGAAGGCGATATTGGTGTCATCCTCGATGGAAATGCGGTTGTCATCCCAGAAGACAATCAGGTTGCCCAGCTTCTGGGTGCCAGCCAAAGACGATGCCTCAGCGGTAACGCCTTCCTGCAGGTCGCCGTCGGAGGCAATGGCATAGACATAGTGATCAAAGGGGGATTGGCCGGCCGGTGCCTCAGGATCGAAGAGGCCGCGCTCTTTGCGGGCGGCCATCGCCATGCCTACCGATGATGCCAGACCCTGGCCGAGCGGGCCGGTGGTAATTTCCACGCCATCGGTGTGGTGCACCTCAGGGTGGCCAGGGGTAAGGGAACCCCAGGTGCGCAGCTGCTCGAGATCTTTCATCTCCAAACCGAATCCACCCAAGAAGAGCTGGATGTAAAGGGTCAGGGAAGAGTGGCCGACAGACAATACGAAGCGGTCGCGGCCTGCCCAATTCACGTCATTGGGGTCGTGATTGATAACGCGCTGGTAGAGAGTGTAGGCGAGGGGAGCCAGCGACATCGCCGTGCCTGGGTGCCCGGAGCCGCAATTCTGGACGGCATCGGCAGCAAGCACGCGCACGGTGTCGACCGCGCGAGTATCGGTCTCTGCCCAGTCGTCCGGATAACGGCGCTCGACCATAGCTTGCAGGTCTGGGGACAAATTATCTTTCGACACGGTATAAGGCCTCGCTTAACTCTAGGCGTTAATTACTGAACTCCCACACAGTCTAGTTACTTTTTTGACGGTGGTGCGGAATTATTGAAAGCTGCGGGGAACCGGTAAGCTGGCATGGCTAAGCGGTGTATGGCATAGCATTAGTTACTCTCTGCATTTCCGCTGCATTGATACGATCCATGTGTAGCGCATTTTAAATGTGAGCCATAGTGTGAATTAATTCTCCGGAACTTTTGTGCCGGGGTGTGCGACCACTACACCGTGGGCATACCGCACTGTGTAGCGTGTGTGCTGTAGATCAACGTCTGTTCAGATAGTGGAGGAATTCCTTGGAGACCATCAAGGCCTATTTTGCGCTAACGAAGCCGAGGATTATTGAACTCCTCCTCGTGGCCGCAATTCCGGCGATGCTCCAAGCACAACGGGGCGTTGAGGCGGTTTCTGAAAATATCTGGCTCATCATTTCCACCATTTTCGGCGGATGGATGGGCGCTGCGGCCGCCCATACCTTTAATAATGTGGTCGATTATGAAATTGACCAAAAGATGCAACGCACCCGCGCGCGGCCGCTAGTGCGCGCCACGATTTCGAAGCGGAATGCGGCGATCTTTGCCTGGATCATGCTCGTGGTGTCGGTGCTTTGGCTGGGCATCCTCGCAAATTCTTGGTTGGCCGCGTTCTTCGTCATCCTCACGAACTTTTTCTACGTCTTCGTCTACACCAAGTTTTTGAAGATGCGCAATGCCCAAAACATCGTGTGGGGCGGTTTAGCGGGGTGCATGCCGGCCATGGTGGGTTGGGCAGTCATCCGCGATAACGCGCCAGCAGGCGAGCCCGACCGCTGGTGGCAGGCAATAGTCCTATTCCTTATTATCTTTTTCTGGACCCCGCCACACACTTGGGCCTTGGCCATGAAGTATAAGGAAGATTACCGCAAGGCTGGAGTGCCGATGCTGCCGGTAGTGGCAACGGAACAAGAGGTAACCCGCCAGATTGTGTGGTATTCCGTCGGCACGGTCATCGTCACGCTGCTTATCGTTCCTGCGGCATCGTGGATTTACCTCATCGCCGCCGTAACTTCTGGCGCGGTCTTCTTATGGCTAGCCATCCGCCTGCACCAAGGCGTAAAGAAAGGCGCAAAGGTAAAACCCATGCGCCTGTTTATCTATTCAAATAATTACCTATCGGTACTCTTTATTGGCCTGTCTATCGATGCCGTCTTGGGTTGGGAACCAATCGGCCGGATGCTCGGTTGGTCCGCCACCCTGTTTTAGATTCCAGCAGCACGGTCAAGCGTGAGCCTTTGTAGCTCGCGCTTCTTTCTGCTTTAGTCCTGCTTTACCCGCAGGACAATAGAACCGGTGGTGCTGCGCGATTGTAGATCGCGGTGGGCCTGCTCTGCTTCCTCCAGGGGATAGGAGGCCGATACGTTGAACTTGAGGTCTCCGTCCATGACAGCCTGGACGACCGCTTGCGCGCGCATCTGGAATTCGCCCTCTTGCGCCGTCCACGCGCCGAGCGAAGGCCGGGTCAAGAAGATAGAGCCATGCTTATTGAGCAGCTGGGGATCGATGGGCTCAACCGGGCCGGAAGCAGCACCAAAGAGTGCGACAGTGCCGCGCGGACGAACGGCCTCGAGCGATTCGAAGAAGGTGGATTGCCCCACGCCGTCATAGACCACATCGACGCCGCGGCCGCCGTTAAACCGGCGAACCTGCTCGCCCAGGCCATCGCTGTAACGGAAGACGTGGTCGGCGCCGCACTTGTACGAGATCTCTTCCTTTTCATCGGTGGAGACGACCGTGTAGACCGTTGCGCCCAAAGAGGACGCCATCTGGGTCAAGAGCTGGCCCACACCGCCCGCACCAGCAGTGATGAGGCACGTGGCGCCTTTGCCAAGCTCATACACGCCGTGGGAAAGGAAGTGGGCGGTCATGCCCTGTAGCAGCATGGAGGCAGCGATCTCGGTGGGAAAATCATCCGGTACGGCGACAAGGCCATTCCGGGGGACGCAGACCTGCTCGGCATAGGAACCAAAGGCGTGGTGCCATGCCACCAGGGTGCCCTCCGCAATTTCTCCCTTGGGATCATGGACGACGCGCCCCGTTCCCTCAAAGCCAGGGATAAAAGGCGTCTGGGCGTGATAGATACCCTCGCGGTAGTAGGTATCGATATAGTTCACGCCCGCCACGGTGACATCGACTAAGACTTCGTCCTCAGTGGGCGTGGGCGCAGGAACCTCGGCGTAGCGCAAGACTTCCGGCCCGCCCGTTTCTGTGATCTGGATAGCATGCATAGGGCCATGCTATCCCACAAAGCCCAGTAGCTGCAGAAAAATGGTGCTGCCTAGGTCCTAGACGGCGGCGCGTTCCTCTTTTAATGCGTGCTGGCGAACGGCGTATTTATCGTCGCCGGCGGGAGAGCCTGAGATGAGGTCTGGCGTGCCGCCGACGCGGTGGCGCCCGTGTGCCCAGAGCAGGGCGGTAAAGCCGGTGACCACGGCGGACATACCGATGTGGAAGGGGACCGTCCACCGCGGCACGCCCAGGTAGAACTGCAAGACGCCCACCGCCCACTGGATGAGGATGCAGACGACAAGGACCCACCCGGCCTTCTTGGTCTCCTGCGGGGTGCGGTGCTTGTACAGCAGGAAGACGGTAATGGCGGTAAAGATGAGGTAGACGTACATGCACATGGCGTGGGCGATGGCCATGGACTCGGTATCTACATCCAAGCGACCATCCATTCCCACTCCGGAGTCGCCGGAGTGGACGCCAGAACCGGTCACCATGGTGCCAGTAATCAGGACGATCGAGAGGGCGATGGTCGCAACGACGGCGATGATGCGAATCGCTTGCGGGAAGCGCGGCTGTGCGGTGCCATCATCGGGTTCTTTGATGCGGGCGTACAACATGCAGGCAAGCCACACCAGCACCATGGAGGGCAGGAAGTGAAGCGCCACGGACCACCAGCGCAGATCCAAGTGCACGGAGATGCCGCCGATGACGGCCTGCAGGACGATGCCGGCCACGTTGAGCCAGGCATAGACCCTGAGCTCAGGACGGCGGCACGCCATATACATGGCGATGACTGCCGCGCCGGCGGCGGCGGAATCGACGAAGGTGAGTAGGCGGTTACCAAATTCAATGATCTGGTGGATTGCCGGGGCTGCGCCTTCGACCGGCACCAAGGAACCAGGCTGGCATTGGGGCCAGGTGGGGCAGCCCAGGCCGGAGCCAGTGACGCGGACGATGGAACCAGATACGGTGATGCCGCCTTGGCAGAAGATCAGGATCAGCGCGATGAGGCGCTGTTGCTCCACGGTAGGGACGGCTTCTTTAAAAAAGCGTTTAGTTCTGGTCCAGTAATTCACAAGCTGCATCTTACTAGGGGGTGTGTAGCGAGCCGAAACCTTTGGCTCTATTTCGCGGGGAACTGGGTATAACTCACATTTAGCCGTCGAAGCGGAACCAACGAACGGCCGCATACGACGCCACTGCCAGCCACGCGGTCAAGGAAATGAGCTCGATGCCGGGGAAGATGGAATTGGAGGCATCGGCAAGCGCGCCCGCTAGCGCCACCGTAGGAACGATATTGAGCAGGCCATTATCGCCCAAGCCCTGGGAGTACAGGGCCCAGCCGACGATCGCCAGCAGGATGAACCAAATGAGGTTAGCCAGTGCGAGTACGGCCTCAGAGCTGAGGGTCCCGCCAAGCACCAAACCCATGGCGGTAAAGGCAGCGACGCCAAATATGAGCGAGACGATCATGAGCAGAATGCCGGGCGCACTGATGCGCAGGCCCAAGGCAAAGGCCGTGGCACCGAGCACGAGAATCTGGAATACCACCATCGTCAACACGCCGATGATTTTGCCGCCGATAATCGCCCATGCCGGTACGCCGGAGGCGCCGGTGCGCTTTAAGGCCCCGTAGCGGCGGTCAAAGGCCAGGGAAATGGCTTGCCCGGTAAAGCCAGCCGATGTCGCCGCCACCGCAAGCACCATGGGAAAAACCTCGTGCAGACCATGGCCGGTGGTGGATTCCAAGTGTGCGGTCCCAATCAGGATGGCGAGCGGGATAATGATGCTGAGCAATTGTTGCTCGCCGTGGCGCAGCATGAGCTTGGCCTCCATGCCGCCTTGGGCAAGGATGATGGCGCCGGCACTCGCCCGCTTGGGTGCCGGGCGGAAGGTGCCGGGGGAAAACGTTGCGCTCATAATCGGGGGCCTACTCCTTGAAAATTCAAAGTGGTGGTTGTAGTTACTGGTGATTCTAGGATGAAGACAGGACACAGGGCTTCATCAACTGCGCAAGTGCCTGCCTGTGAGATCGAGGAATACTTCCTCGAGGTTCCGGTGGTGGGATTCCAGGCTTCGCAAAAGCACGCCTTGCCGGGCGAGCTCGGCGGCGAGGGCGGAAATCAGTTCCGGCGAACTGGGCTGGCTCACCCTGTAGTGCAGCGGCCGCGAGGCGGTCGTGGGGATCCCAATTCGCTGCAAGGCGTCCAAGTCAACTGCGGAGTTGGCGCTAAAACTAAAACCGGCGCCCTCGCCCTGGGAGGTAAGTTCTGCCGGGGTTCCCTGCGCCACGAGCGCGCCGTGATCCATGATGGCGATGTGATCTGCCAGCGATTCAGCCTCATCCATCAGGTGGGTGGTCAATATAACGGTGGCCCCGTCGCGCTTGAGGGCGCGGATGAGATCCCACACGGCGAGACGGGATTGGGCGTCCATGCCCGCGGTGGGTTCATCGAGGAAAACCAGCTCTGGCCTGCCGATGACCGCGAGTGCGAGCGATAGCCGCTGTTGTTGCCCGCCGGAAAGCCGCCGGTAGGACGTGCGTGCAACGCCTTGCAGGCCCAAGGTTTCTAGCAGCCATTCCGGTGGCAGTGGATTGGCGTTATAGCGAGCCGTCAATTCCAACATCTCTAGCACGCGGATACCTGAGTAGGATCCGCCGCCTTGCAGCATGATTCCCACTTTTTCGCGCACCTTATCTGGTGCGGTGCTGGGGTCAAGGCCCAAGACCTTAATGGAACCGGCGGTGGGGTGGATAAAGCCTTCAGACATTTCGATGGTGGTGGATTTGCCAGCACCATTGGGCCCAAGCAGGCAGAATATTTCGCCATGTGCAACGCTCAGGCTGAGCCCGTTGACGGCTGCCGTGGGGCCAAATTTCTTTACCACACCTTCCAAGGACAGGGCGGGGCTATCGGCTGGAATTACATTCACGGGTGCCTAGTTTAAGACACGGATTCCATTTCGGCGCATAGCAACCCACCACACTCCGGCCACTACGGCGAATGCGCAGGAAGCGGCGATATAAATGGAAAGCACCGTTCCCGCAGGTAGGCCCAAGCCGCGCGGGAGTACGAAAAAGCTCATCGCACCGGTATAGGCAACGACGCTAAACCGGAAGATGTGCCGGTTCGCCCACGCCGCCAACGGCAAAACGGCCCACAGGATGTACCAGGGGTGGACCACTGGGAAGAAAATGACGAGCACCAGGGTAGAAATTCCCAAGCCGCCGACGGGATGGATATATCCGCGCAGGGTGGCATACAGCATGCGGGCCATGAAGGCGACGGCGACCAAGACGCCGAAACTGCGGGTGATGGTCAATATGGCGTCTGTATGGTCCCCAAGCCCTAAGAACATCCCGAGGAAACCGGCGCCCACTCCCACAGCCGTGGATAGGGAAAGCCAGGAGCGAATCGTGGCGGCGCCGCCTTGCCCGGTAATCCATCCGAGGTTAATGCCCGTGATGAGGCTGATGAGCGCAATGGTGGCTATGAGCACCGCAGCCTGCACGGCGATGGCCGTGAATAAGGCCTTCCAGCGCGGCACGCGCGCCTGCACGTGCAAGTGGCGGGCATAAGCCATGCCGATAAAGCCGAGCCCAATAAAGCCGGTGACCTTGACCATTCCGGCGCTGGATAGGAAAATTCCCGAGGCTATCAGCGCTAAGTAGGCCCCTCTTTTATCCTGCCCCAGCTTATCGATGCCCCTTAATCCAAACTCCATGCCCAACAACGACAATCCAAGCATGATGGATTCATTATGAATACCGCCGACGAGGTGAAGGATGGTCAGCGGGTTCAAGATGCCGAGCCATAGTGCGGAGGCAGGGGAGACGCGGCATCGCTGAGCAAGCTGCGTGATGGCCCAGCCGGCCACGATGATTCCTACGATGGAAAGTAGGCGGTGGGCGATGACGCCTAAGACAATGGAATTTCCGGTGGCGATGCTGACTATGGCCGCCAGCCCCAGGGCAACTGGCCCATAGGGCGACGGTGAATTTGCCCAGATAAACGGAACGGAACGCGCGAGTTCGTTGCCAGCACCCAAGAGCTGCACCGGGCCGGCGGAATAGGGATCCATCCCTTGGGTCACGATGGAGCCATTGGCCAAATAAGAATAGATGTCTTGGGTAAATAAGGGAGCGGTGAAGATGAGGGGGATGACCCACCCAGCCCACGTGATCCACAACTGGCGCGGGGACACGAGCCGGCGGGAGCGACCGCTGGCAGGCTCGCCGGGTCGCGCCTGGCGCAGCGGGGTGCCCACGAATGGGGCTAGGAAAATCCAGGCAGTAACTAAAAGACCCACGCCCACCATGACAAGGGCAGACGAGGTCTGCAGCATGCGTGACATGAGCGAGCCAAAGGGCACATTGTCATAAGGGTTGCCCACTACAGGCAGCGCGCCTGCTCCCAAAGCGCCAAAGGCAATGAGGAGGGATCCGACGGTTCCGGCCCACCGCAAGATGAAAAAGGTGCGCTTTTGGGAGACCGTGGTGTGCTGGAGAACCTCTGGCGCTTGGGTGATGAAATCGTAGCGAGTATCACCGGCTTGCGCGCCTGTTCCTTCAGCGTGCAGCTGCGCGGAACGAGAACCTGCGGTACCCAAGCGTGGCAATTCTGCCTTAACGCTATCGAGTACTCCCCGTAGTTTCCCTTTCATGGCTTTAGACCTTACGCGAGGACCGCGGGGTGGGAAATTCACCCCCGCCGCCACGCCCGGTAACTGCAATGGTGGCATTCCGGAATGAATTAAGGAACACTAGTGTTGTCTAATGATGAAAGCGCAGTTATGGCGCTTGCGTAGCGACGGCAATTTCGGCGCGACGGAGCGCGGTGGCTGCAGGCAACTGACCTAAGGAAGGGAGGTTTTAGGGCATGGGTAACTCACAGCGCGCGGCAGCGGCGCATGTGGCGGTTAAAGAATCGCGGTCCACGGATGGTGATACCCGCCGCCAGGTACTGCTGCTATTGCTTAAAGATGGCCCTGTAACCGCCTCTTACCTGGGTGAGCGCCTTGGTCTTTCGACCGCCGGGATCCGCCGGCATTTAGACATTCTGGTGGAAGAAGAACTAACGGAAGTTGTCGAGCGCCGTCCAGTTTCTCGTTCGTGGATGCATTCCGGAGCGGGTCGTGGGCGACCGGCAAAGCACTTCCGCCTGACGGATCGTGGGCGTGCGCAATTTGGCCACGCCTATGATGAATTAGCTTCTGAAGCGTTGACCGCGCTGCGCTCTGCGGGCGGTTCAGAGGCTGTAAAGAACTTCGCTAAGGCTCGGTTTGAGCGCATCATCGCCGATGTGCGTCCCTTCGTGGACGCGGAAGAATCGGTTGAGGAAGTAGCGCGCAAACTGGCTGAAACCCTGGATCAGCACGGGTACGCCGCAACCGTGGACCGCGCTGGCCAGGGAGTGCAAATCTGCCAACACCACTGCCCGGTTGCCCATGTGGCGGCGGAGCATCCCGAACTGTGCGAGGCAGAGCAGGAAGTCTTTTCCGCCCTCTTAGGCAAACACGTACAACCTTTGGCGTCTATCGCAGATGGCCACGGAATTTGTACCACGAATATCCCCTTGACACCTGTCAAAACTAATACTGAAAGGAGCGAGTCATGACCCAGGCACAATCGGCACCTGACAATAAGATGACCGATGATGAGATCATCGATTCTATTGGTGCGTATGAGTACGGCTGGCACGACTCTGACTCGGCCGGCGCTTCTGCCGCCCGTGGCCTGAACGAGGACGTTGTCCGCGATATTTCCGCAAAGAAGGGCGAGCCCGAGTGGATGCTGAACCAGCGTCTCAAGGCTCTGAATATCTTTGATAAGAAGCCTATTCCCTCTTGGGGAGCGGATCTCTCCGGCATCGACTTTGACCAGATCAAGTACTACGTCAAGTCCACCGAAGAGCAGGCGCAGACCTGGGACGACCTCCCGGATGATATTAAGGCCACCTACGATAAGCTGGGCATCCCTGAAGCGGAAAAGCAGCGCTTGGTTGCCGGCGTGGCCGCACAGTACGAGTCTGAGGTTGTCTACCACCAGATTCGCGAGGACCTGGAAAGCCAGGGCGTTATCTTCGTCGATACTGATACCGCGCTGCGCGATTACCCGGAGCTTTTTAAGGAACACTTCGGCACCGTTATTCCTGCCGGTGACAATAAGTTCTCCGCGCTCAACTCCGCAGTGTGGTCCGGCGGCTCCTTCATTTACGTGCCGAAGGGCGTGCACGTTGACATCCCGCTGCAGGCCTACTTCCGTATTAATACCGAGAACATGGGCCAGTTCGAGCGCACCCTCATCATCGTGGATGAGGATGCCTACGTTCACTACGTGGAAGGCTGCACCGCGCCCATCTACAAGTCTGATTCCCTGCACTCCGCGGTGGTGGAGATCATCGTGAAGAAGGGCGGCCGCTGCCGCTATACGACGATCCAGAACTGGTCCAGCAACGTCTACAACCTGGTGACCAAGCGCACCAAGGTGGAAGAAGGCGGCACCATGGAATGGGTCGATGGCAACATCGGCTCCAAGGTCACCATGAAGTACCCGGCCGTGTGGATGACCGGACCGCACGCTAAGGGTGAGGTACTTTCCGTCGCCTTCGCTGGCGAGGGACAGTTCCAGGACACCGGTGCGAAGATGACGCACATGGCGCCCTACACCTCCTCCAATATCGTCTCCAAGTCCGTTGCCCGCGCCGGCGGCCGCGCTGCTTACCGCGGCTTGGTGCAGGTTAACCAGAATGCGCACCACTCCACGTCCAACGTGGAATGCGACGCCCTGCTCGTGGACAATATCTCACGTTCGGACACATACCCGTATAACGACATCCGCAACGAGTACGTCACGTTGGGCCACGAGGCAACCGTTTCACAGGTTTCTGAAGAGCAGCTGTTCTACCTCATGTCCCGCGGCATTGCGGAAGAAGAAGCAATGGCAATGATCGTGCGTGGCTTCGTTGAGCCGATTGCTAAGGAGCTGCCGATGGAGTACGCCCTCGAGCTCAACCGCCTCATCGAACTGCAAATGGAAGGATCGGTCGGCTAAAGAAATGGTCGCTTCGAACGAATTCAATCCGGATAAGATCACCAAGGGTGACGTCTTTACCTCTACCAACGTGGAGGATTTCCCGGTACCGCACGGCCGCGATGAGGTCTGGCGCTTTGTTTCCCTGCGCATGCTGCGGGGCCTGCACAACGGGGAATTTGCTCAAGCGGTTGCCCAGGACGTCAAGGTAAGCGAGCATCCAGGCGTTTCTGCGGAGACTGTAAGCCGCGACGATGAGCGCCTTGGCCGCGTGGGCAAGCCTTCTGACCGCGTGGCTGCCCAGGCATGGACCTCCATGCCGGAGGGTCAAGTGGTAACCGTTGACCCTGAGGTGCAGGTGGAAGATCCCATCACCATTACCTATACGGGCAAGGGCGACGACGTGACCTCATTCGGTGCCACTTCCATCGAAGTTGGCCACCATGCAGAAGCCACCGTTGTGCTGAAGTACGTTGGTTCCGGCACCCACGCGGATAACGTGGAGTTCATCCTCGGCGATGGCGCGCACCTGACCGTCATCGTGGATGTCGACTGGGAAAACGACGCGGTGCACCTGTCTAACCAGGTAGCACAGGTGGGACGCGATGCCGTGCTGCGCCATAACTCCGCCATCTTCGGCGGCGAGGTCGTGCGCATTGTCCCGCGCGTGAACTTCACCGCTCCCGGCGGCGACGCCGAGTTGCTGGGTGTGTACTTCGCCGATTCTGGTCAGTACTTCGAAAACCGCATGCTCGTGGATCACTCGGTTCCGAATTGCCGGTCCAATGTCCTGTACAAGGGCGCATTGCAGGGTGAGAAGAAGAACGAAGCTCGTACCTGCTGGGTAGGAGACGTGCTTATCCGCTCCAACGCACAGGGCACCGATACTTATGAGACGAATAATAACCTCATCCTTACGGACGGTGCGCGCGCTGACGCTATCCCGAACCTGGAGATTGAGACCGGTGAAATCACCGGCGCCGGCCACGCCGCAACGGTTGGACGCTTTGACGATATCGAGCTGTTCTACCTGATGTCGCGCGGCATTCCGGAGGCAGAGGCTCGTCGCCTCATCATTCGTGGCTTCTTCAATGAGGTCATCCACCGCATCCCGGTGCAATCCCTGTTCGAGGAACTGGAAAACCGCATTTCCGAAGAACTGGAAAAGATCTCCGCTTAACGCACTTACAGAAGGAAACCCACACACTATGTCTACTCTGGAAATTAAAAATCTCCACGCCCAGGTTCTGCCGAACGAAGAAAACGGCGAGCCCAAGGAAATCCTCAAGGGCGTCAACCTCACCATTAACTCCGGCGAGATCCACGCCATCATGGGTCCGAACGGCTCCGGCAAGTCCACCTTGTCCTACACCATTGCTGGTCACCCGAAGTACGAGGTCACCGAGGGCGAGGTGCTTCTCGATGGCGAAAACCTCCTCGACATGCCCGTCGACGAGCGCGCTCGCGCCGGCCTATTTTTGGCCATGCAGTACCCAACCGAGGTGCCGGGCGTAAAGGTATCGCAGTTCATGCGCTCCGCCGTGACCTCCATCCGCGGCGAGGCCCCCAAGCTGCGCGAGTGGAATAAGGAACTTACTGAGGCTCGCGAGAACCTGAAGATTGATAAGTCCTTCATCTCCCGCTCCGTCAACGAGGGCTTTTCCGGTGGCGAGAAGAAGCGCCACGAGGTCATGCAGCTGGACATCCTAAAGCCCAAGTTCGCGGTCATGGATGAGACCGACTCCGGCTTGGACGTTGACGCGCTGCGCATCGTCTCTGATGGCATCAACCGCTACCAGGATGACACCAATGGCGGCATCTTGATGATTACCCACTACAAGCGCATCCTGAACTACGTGCAGCCTGATTTCGTGCACGTATTCGCTAACGGCCAGGTTGTGAAGACCGGCGGGGCCGAGTTGGCAGACCAGCTCGAGTCTGACGGCTACGACCAGTTCCTGCAGTAAAGACCAGCCCAGCGCTGGTTCATCCTCGATGAATCGAAGAAGTTTTATGTCTGGATTTGATGTAAACGCAATTAGGGAGCAGTTCCCGATCCTGCAGCGCACCGTGCGCGGCGATAAGCCGCTGGTGTACCTGGATTCGGGGGCTACCTCCCAGCGCCCACTGCCGGTGTGGAAGGCAGAGGAGGAGTTCGTTCTCCATACCAACGCGCCAGTCCACCGCGGCTCCTACCAGTTGGCCGAGGAGGCGGATAACGCCTATGAATCGGCCCGGCAGGCAATCGCGGCCTTTGTTGGCGCGGACCGCGATGAGATTGCCTTTGCCAAAAACGCTACCGAGGCGCTCAATGAGGTTGCCTATACGCTTTCCGATGAGCGCGCGGGCGAGCTGTACGTAGGAGAGGGCGATACCGTCGTCATCACGGAGCTTGAGCACCACGCCAACCTCGTGCCTTGGCAAGAGCTCTGCGAGCGCACCGGTGCCACCTTGAAGTGGTACTCGTTGACTGACGATGGCCGCATTGACCTGGATTCACTCGAGCTCGATGAATCCGTAAAGGTCGTTGCGTTTACCCATCAGTCCAACGTCACTGGCGCGGTAACCGATGTCGAGGAAATGGTGCGCCGGGCCCGTGCGGTCGATGCCATGGTGGTACTCGATGCCTGCCAGTCCGTCCCGCACATGCCGGTGGATTTCCACGCCCTGGATGTGGATTTCGCCGCATTCTCGGGCCACAAGATGTGTGGCCCGAATGGCGTGGGCGTGCTCTACGGCAAGGACGAATTGCTGCGCAAGCTTCCCCCGTTCCTCACGGGTGGCTCCATGATCGAGGTAGTGAAGATGGAAGGAACCACCTTCGCGGAACCGCCCACGCGATTTGAGGCGGGAACGCAGATGACCAGCCAGGTCGTCGGCCTCGGCGCCGCGGTGAAGTTCCTCGAGGAGGTGGGGATGGACAATATCCATGCCCACGAGCAGAAGCTCACCGCTTATGCCTTGGAACAGCTCCGCGAGATTCCAGGGCTGCGCATCATCGGCCCAGAAACGGCTGAGAACCGCGGCGCGGCCATCTCCTTTACCGTGGAGGGCGTTCACCCGCATGATCTGGGTCAGGTTCTTGATGACCAAGGCGTATCCATTCGCGTTGGCCACCACTGCGCATGGCCGCTGCACCGCGCTTGCGGTGCGCAGTCGACCGCGCGCGCTAGCTTTTACCTGTACAACACGGAAGCCGAAGTAGATAAGTTGGTAGAAGCCATTAAGGCCGCCCGCGATTTCTTTGGAGTTGCCTAATGAATCTAGATTCGATGTACCAAGACGTGATCTTGGATCACTATAAAAATCCGCAACACGCGGGGTTGCGCGAGCCGTTCCAAGCGGAGGTTCACCACGTGAACCCCTCGTGCGGCGATGAGCTCACGTTGCGCGTCAACCTTTCCGCGGACGGCAAGACCGTCGAGGATGTGTCCTACGACGCCGAAGGCTGTTCCATCTCGCAGGCATCGACGTCCGTCATGGCGGAAGAGATCGTCGGCTTGCCTTTGGAGGAAGCCAATAAGAAGCTTGCCGAGTTTGAAAAGATGGTCACCTCGCGTGGCCAGGACGAGGGCGATGAGGACATCATCGGCGATGGTGTTGCCTTTGCAGGTGTTTCTCAATACCCGGCACGAGTTAAATGCGCGCTGCTAGGGTGGAAGGCTTTTCAGGCCGCCACCGCAGACGCGCTCAATGAAGTGGAGAAGTAAATGACCGATCCCGTAGATCCTTACCAGAACGAAAATTCGTCCTTCAGCGCAGGCGGTGAGCGGCCAGAGCAGACGGAAGAACAGCTGTCGAAGGCCTTTGATATCACCGAGTTCATGCGCGATGTCATCGACCCGGAGCTCGGCATCAACGTCGTTGACTTGGGCTTGGTCTATGACCTGTGGCTGGAAGAAGAGGACGGCAAAGAGCTCGCCATGATCAACATGACGTTGACCTCGCCGGCCTGCCCTTTGACCGACGTCATTGCGGAACAGGTTGAGGACATTGTTACCGGCAAGAAGCTTGCCGATGGCGTGCGTATCAACTGGGTCTGGATGCCACCCTGGGGCCCACACATGATTTCCGAAGAAGGCCGTGAGCAGCTCCAGGCTCTGGGGTTTGCGGTTTAATCACCACGGAATGTCTAAAAGGCGGCGGTAGTTTTACCGCCGCTTTTTTGCGTGAATTAGTGCCTTGGCCTTTGGTTGCTAGACTGACTTGTCGTGATTGTGACCAATGATTTTGAGGTACGCGTAGGCGCCCGCACGCTTCTCGATGCCCCCGGACAGCATCTCCGCGTCCAGCCCGGCGACCGCATCGGGCTAGTGGGCCGTAATGGTGCGGGAAAGACCACGACCATGCGCATCCTGGCAGGTGAGACCGAGCCTTATGGCGGTATTGTCTCTCGTTCGGGTCCGATTGGTTACCTTCCGCAGGATTCGCGCGAAGGCAATATCGAGCAAACCGCGCGCGAGCGCGTGCTTTCCGCCCGTGGACTGGATGATATTAAGCGGCGGATGGCCAAGCAGCAAGAGCTGATGGAAACGGCCACGGATGAGAATTTCCGCGACAAAGCTATCCGTAAATACTCCCGCCTGGAAGAACAATTCGATTCCTTGGGCGGCTACGAGGCCGACTCCGAGTGCGCTCAAATCTGCGATAACCTAGGCCTGCCTCAGCGCGTTTTGGACCAAAAACTCAAGACGCTATCGGGTGGCCAACGCCGCCGCGTGGAGCTGGCACAGATCCTTTTTGCAGCCAGCGAAGGCTCGGGTAAATCCCAGACCACGTTGCTCCTCGATGAGCCGACCAACCACCTGGATGCGGATTCCATCGTCTGGCTCCGCCAGTTCTTATCCAAGCACGAGGGCGGGTTGGTCATGATTTCCCACGACGTCGAGTTGCTCGAGGCCGTGTGTAATAAGGTCTGGTTCCTTGATGCGGTGCGCGGCGAGGCGGATGTCTACAACATGGGCTATAAGAAGTACCTCGATGCCCGCGCAACCGATGAGGCACGCCGGCGCCGCGAGCGCGCGAATGCCGAAAAGAAGGCCTCCGCGCTGCAAAAGCAGGCCGCCAAATTGGGTGCTAAGGCTACCAAGGCCGCAGCGGCGAAGCAGATGCTAAACCGCGCCGAGCGCATGATGAATGACCTCGATGAGGTGCGCGTTGCGGATAAGGTAGCCAATATTAAATTCCCTGAGCCCGCCCCGTGCGGCAAGACGCCCATGAACGCCAAGGGACTAACCAAGATGTACGGTTCGTTGGAGGTGTTCGCGGGCGTGGATCTGGCCATCGATAAGGGCTCCCGCGTCGTTGTCCTGGGATATAACGGTGCCGGTAAGACGACCTTGCTCAAGCTCTTGGCGGGGGAGGAGCGCACCGATGGCGAGGGTGGCATCGTCAGTGGCCACGGTTTGCGCATTGGTTACTTTGCGCAGGAGCACGACAATATCCACCCGGATAAGAGCGTATGGGAAAACACCATCGAGGCCTGCCCCGATGCGGACCAGCAAGAGCTGCGCGGGCTGCTGGGAGCGTTTATGTTTTCCGGCGATAAACTGCAACAGCCCGCTGGAACGCTGTCTGGCGGTGAGAAAACCCGCCTGTCGCTGGCTACGTTGGTCTCCAGCCGCGCGAACGTGCTGCTTCTCGATGAGCCGACCAATAACCTCGACCCCATCTCCCGCGAGCAGGTGCTCGACGCGCTCAATACGTACACGGGCGCCGTCGTCTTGGTAACCCACGATCCGGGCGCGGTGAAGGCGCTCGACCCTGAGAGGGTGATCATCATGCCTGATGGCGATGAAGACCTGTGGTCCGATGAGTACATGGAAATCGTCGAGCTGGCTTAAGCCTGATGAAGACGCTGATCGAGAGAATGCCCGCTTGGCGGGATAAGTTTTGGGTCATTCCCGCGGTAGCGGTAGCGGTGGCCGTCGTGGCGGCCGAGGGCATGCTGGCGATCGACCGCAACTTCGACCTGGCACTCTCTCAGCTCTATGACGGTAGCGCGGAGAGCGCCCAGGGCCTGCTCACCGCAGTAGCCACCGCCACGCTGTCCCTGGCCGGGACCCTGTTCTTTATCACCCTGACCGCGCTTTCCGGCGTGGTGACGGTGATGGGCCCGCGTCTGTTGCACGAGTTCCTCAAGGACCGTTCCATCCAGTCCACCCTGGGGATCTACCTCGCGACCTTTACCTATTCGCTGCTATCTCTACGTGCCGTGCGCGCCGGTGGTGAAGGCAAGCAAGAACACGTTCCCTCGCTCAATGTTGCAGTCGACATTGCCTTGGCACTGATATGCGTGGTCTTTTTGATTTATTTCATCGTCCACATCGCGCAGTCCATCAGCATGTCTCACGTGGTGCACGTGGTGGCCCAAGACGTGGAAGAGCACATGCGCCGCCTCATTGAACGCGGCGAGGAGGAGAAGGTTGCCAAGGCACCAGGTTCGGATTTCTATGAATCCGCTGACGCAACCCGCAGCTCTCAAACGGGCTACCTGAAATTCGTGGACTACGAGTCCATTGCCCAAGCGGCGGCCGAAGAAGATTGCGCGGTTCACTTAGGTGTGGCCCCCGGCGATCTTGTGCTTGAAGGAGAGGTCATCGCCCACGGCGTGCCGCACATGCCGGAAAACATTGAAAAGCACATCGTGGTCACGCAGCACCGCGAGGATGCCTCCGCGCACGACCCGCGGTTTACGGCTCGGCACCTCGCGGAGATTGCCGCCCGCGCTTTAAGTACCGGCGTCAATGACCCTTATACGGTCATCGACATCATTGACCGCTTCACGCAAATCTTGGTGGTCATTGGGGACAAGCGCTTGCCGCAAGGGATTATGCATATCGATGGCGAGTTCCGCTTGGACTATCAAACCTTTAGCTACGAACAGATCATTGAGGCGATGTTCACCCAAATCCGCCGCGATGCGGCCGATAACGCCGAAATCTACCTCAGCCTGCTCAATAACCTGGCCAAGGTGGTCGCGCTGCTGCGCACCGTGGAGCGCCGCAATGTCCTAGATGAAGCAGCGGAGGCCATCTACTCCGATGCCGGCCGCCAGGTCGGCGGCGAGGTGGAATTGCGCCAGTTAGAAGATTCTTTTCAGCACTTCAAAGCAAACCTCGCCCGGTGGGAAGAATCCGAAAAGCCGGGCGAGGAGAATGAAGACTCCGAGTCCTAAGAGGAGCTTGGCGCGCTTGTCCTAGGCGCGCTTCCCCCTAGGTGTGGAGTACTCGACACCTAGTTGCGGAAACCGTGTACCGGTGCAGGGATGAAGCCGCCGCGGTTGATGAACTGCGAATTGCCCACCTGATTGACCGGGATGATCGGTGCGTAGCCCAAAAGCCCACCGAAGCTGACCTCGTCGCCCACCTTGGCACCAGGTACCGGAATGACGCGCACGGCGGTGGTCTTATGGTTCATCACGCCGATTGCGGCTTCATCCGCAATCATGCCGGAAATCGTGGCCGCAGAGGTATCGCCGGGGAGTGCGATCATGTCAAAGCCTACCGAGCAGATGGCGGTCATGGCCTCCAACTTGTCCATGGAAATGGAGCCGGACTTTACGGCATCGATCATGCCCCTGTCCTCAGAGACGGGGATGAAGGAACCGGACAAACCGCCCACGCGCGAGCATGCCATCATGCCGCCCTTCTTGACGGCATCGTTAAGCAGCGCCAATGCCGCCGTCGTGCCGTGCGTGCCCACCTGATCGAGGCCCATGTGCTCGAGGATATGTGCCACGGAATCGCCGAGTTCTGCCGTGGGGGCCAAGGAAAGGTCAATGATGCCGAAGGGAACGCCGAGGCGCTCGGAGGCCATATTGCCCACGAGCTGCCCGGCGCGGGTGATCTTGAAGGCGGCTTTCTTCACTTCCTCAGCTACCTGATCCAGGCTTGCGCCTTCCAAGGAGCCGAGGGCGCGGTCCACCACTCCGGGGCCGGAGACGCCAACGGAGACGACGCAGTCAGGCTCCTCGATGCCGTGGAAGGCACCGGCCATAAACGGGTTATCGCCCACGGAGTTGGCAAAGACGACGAGCTTGGCGCAGGCGATTGCGGAATCATCCTTGGTCAGCTCAGCGGCTTCCTTGATGACCTCGCCCATCTGCTTCGTCGCATCCATATTGATGCCGGCGCGGGAGCTGGCGATATTGACCGAGGAACACACCACGTCCGTCTCGGCCAAGGCTTCGGGGATGGAGGAAATGAGCTTTTGCTCTGCGCTTGTCGCACCCTTTTCCACCAGCGCGGAGTAGCCGCCGACGAAGTTAACGCCCACCTCCTTCGCGGCCTTATCCAGCGCCCGCGCGGCATCGACGGGGGTGCCATCCAAGCCTGCGACAACGAGGGAAATGGGGGTGACGGAGATGCGCTTGTTGACGATCGGGATGCCGAGCTCACCTTCGATGCCCTCGCATACCTCAACCAAGCGGCCCGCTTGCTGCGTTACGCGGTCATAGATGGCCTGGCAGGTTGCCTCCATGGTCGAGCGCGTGCATCCCAGCAGGGAAATGCCCATCGTCACGGTACGGATATCGAGACGATAGTTTTCGATCATCTCAATGGTGTCCAAGATATTGGTGGTATTAAAACGCGTGCTCATGTTAAATCTCGTTCATGGCGGTAAAGAGGTCTTCGGACTGAATGCGGATGGATTGCTGCTTTTCCTCCGCAACCGGGCGCATCCGCTCCTTGATGGTCTGGATGGATACGGCATCCGCATCGAATTCAACGCGGAGGATCATGGTGAAGTAGTCACCCATCAAGGTCTGCGAGACGTCAACGACGTTGATGCTGAGATCAGCAAGGGTCGTGGTTACTGCTGCAATGATTCCTGTGCTATCGGCACCGGTAACGGTCATAATGGCATACATAGTCAGTATTCTATCTGGTTCGGTGTGTAACGCTCGCACCGCGGTCGCGGCATGTTCTGGCACCGCTGAAAAGAACCGCTGCAGCATAAAAATCGCGCTGTTACCATGGGGCGCTATGACTGATACTAAGAAAAAGGTTTTGTACATCGGTGGACACGGCAAGGTTGGCCTGCTGGCGGCTCCAAAATTAGCGGAAGCTGGCCACGAGGTTCACTCGCTTATCCGTAACCCAGAGCAAAAGGCCGATATCGAGCAGGCCAACGCTACGCCGGTTATTGCAGATATTACCGAGCAGTCCGTTGACCAATGGGCCGAACTATTCGCAGATTATGACGCAGTTGTATGGGGTGCCGGAAACGGCGGCCGTGGCGGCGCGGAACTGACGTGGGCCGTCGACCGCGACGGCGCATTGGCCGCCATCGAGGCCCTAGAAAAGCTGGGCAAAGACGTTCCTCAGTTCGTCATGATTTCTTATGTCGGCTCCCAGGTTGCGACGACCGATCCAGCCGATGAAAAGTGGTACGCCTACGTGGAGTCCAAGAAGGAAGTGGACAACCGCTTGGCCGATAGCTCTATCCCGCACATCATCCTCAAGCCCGCTGGCCTGACGGAGGAGCCTGCGCAGGGGCTGGAATTTGTTGAGGACAAGATGCTGCAAGAAGGTCAGACCTCGTCTCGTGACCTGGTGGCAGACGTCATCGTAGAGGTACTGGGCCGCGAGGAGCTTCCAACGTCTCCAGTCGTGTTCGTTGACGGCGACAAGCCAGTAAGCTCCATTAAGTAATAGTCAGCCAGACTATCAATGAGTGTTTCGCGCCCAGCCGTCTTGCTCGACTGCGATCCAGGGATTGATGACTGCCTCGCCCTAATGTACTTAGCGGGGCTGCATCACGCGGGCGAGATCGAATTAGTGGGCGTGAGCACGACTGCTGGAAACGTCGCGGTCCAGCAGACAGCCGCCAATGCACGGTGGATTTTGGACCTTTGTGGGTTGCCGGAGGTCCCCGTCGCGCCTGGGCGGTCGGCTCCGCTCGAAGTAGAGCTGACCACGACACCTGAAACCCACGGTGAGTCCGGCTTGGGTTATCTTTCCGCGCCCGATCACGATTTCGGCGATATTCACTGGCAGGAGTTGTGGTCGAGCGCCATTGTCCGCAACCCGGGGCTATACCTCATTGTCACCGGGCCAGTAACTAACTTGGCAGACTTCGAGCGGGAGCATGGCGATGCCGTTGCGGGATGCGGCTCGATTACCATCATGGGCGGTGCGGTTAATTACCGCGGCAATACGACCCCGACCGCGGAGTGGAATTTCTGGGTAGATCCCCACGCGGCAGCACGTCACTTTTCAGCCTCAGCAGCACCACCCAGCGCTCTCTGCTCGCTCGAGGTCACCGAGCAATTTCTCATCACCCCAGAGCGCTTGGCAGAAATTCAGGGGATTCTTGGTACACACCCGATGGCGGAAAAATTGCCGGAGATCCTGCGGTTCTACTTCGAGTTCCATCAAGCGCAAGAAGAAGGCTACCATGCCCAGATCCATGACCTTCTGACCTGCATCATTGCGCTTAAGAAGGTGCCGTTTGAGGCTGTGGATACGACCATAGACGTGGAAGCGGATTCTGCGCTGATGCGCGGTACCAGCGTCGCCGACCTCCGCAATCACTGGGATCGGCCGGCCAACGCCTCTTTGGTGACCAGCGCGGACATTCCAGCTGCTCACCGCGAGTTCGACAGGGCGCTGCGCGCATTGAGCGCGCGTGTTGCTCTAGGCGAATAAATCTTTTACCCTAATCCGCAGCGCATACGCCACATTTTTCCTACGCTGAGGTGACATAGGCTGGGACTACAAGAGCAGTGTGCCCCAATCTCTTTTTCACATTGATGGATTAGGAATACCTCTATGCCTCAGCTTTCTCTTACCCCTGCCCGCCGGGGGATGGTCATCGCGGGCGCCGCGCTCGTCGTCGCCACGTGGATCTACTTGGTGCTTTTCCGCCCAACTGATTGGGAGTCCGTAGCGGGCTCCGCCGAAGCCTTGATCACCCTGGCCGGCTACCTCATCGGTGCGGCCTTGCTGCTCGCCGGCACCGTGCCGTCCCTGCCGGCTCGTACCATCGCCATTATTCCCATCGCGTTGGTTCTCAACATCGTGGTGGGCCAAATCATCGGTTCGAGCGGTATTCCACTGTATATCGACTCCGTGGGAACCATCCTGGTGGCGGCACTGGCAGGCCCCATTGCTGGGCTTGCTACCGGTACGCTGTCTTCAGTGGTCTGGGGATTGCTCAACCCGATGGCACTCCCATTCGCCGCAGTTTCCGCTGCTACCGGCTTCCTTTCCGGTTGGGCCATCCAAAAGGGCGCGTTTACTAAGATCTGGAAGGTCATCGTCAGCGGTGCCATCATCGGCATCATCTGCGGCATGCTCGCCGCACCCGTGGCCGCATTCGTATACGGCGGTACGGCGGGTGTCGGTACCGGCGCGCTCACGTCCCTCTTCCGCGAACTCGGCAACTCCTTGATTGCGTCCGTCACGATGCAATCACTTATCTCCGACCCACTGGACAAGGCCGTTGTCTTCCTCATCGTGTGGGCTGCCGTGAAATCCTTGCCTAAGCGCACCCGGGAATCCCTGCAGCCTCGCTAATGTATCGCCTTCACCCGTCGACGGTCCTCACTATTGCTGCGTGCGGTTGGCTACTTATCCTCGCTCTCAATAGCCCACTAGCCTCTGCAGTGGTAGCTGGCGCAATGCTTGCCTATGGCGTGTGGGCCACGAGATCCCTTGCGATCGTCTTGGCCTCTGCAGCGCTCTGTGCTCCGGTGGCCTTATCGATGTTGGTGATCCACGCCCCCTATGGCGATAACCAACTGATTCCGCTCGTCACAAGCGATGGCCTGCTCATCGCCGTCACACTTGCCCTGCGCTTTTTCGCGCTCATGGTGTGCTTCATCGTGGCGATGTCCGTGCTGCGGATATCCGATATTGCGAAATGGCTACAAGTCTCGCGCGCGGGGCACAAAATTGCCTACATCGTTGGTGCATCATTACAGTCCTTACCGCAGGGTGCGCAGGCATGGCGGACCGTTCGTGATGCCAACCAGCTGGCGGGAATCAAGGTGACGTGGCGTAATACTATCTCGCGGGTAGTCATCCCGGTGATTTCGCGCCTCCTGATCCAAGGCACCGAGCGCGGCCACGCCCTTGCAGCCGTGGGTTTTGATGAAGAGGGGACCAGGACCCTTTTGCGGCCGGTGCCGGATTCAATCTTGTCCCGCGTGCTGCGCTACATCGTTTCCATTGGAACCATAGGAGTCATGGTCTTTGTATGGATATAGACGATATTCAGCCGAGTAAGGGACGCATCGTCCAAGTACTTGTTCCTTCGGATGCCATCGCCGAAAACGTGGCGCAAGAGCTGGGCGAAAAATTCTCATCATCCGCCATCATTGGTACTGACTCCTCCGCGCAGATGAGCTACCTGCGCGATACCTGCATCGAAGAAGTGGTCCTAGGATTAGAAAACCAGGGTGAGGACCCAGCCCGCATGCAGGTACGCGGAGAGGAAATGCTCGCGGCGGTGGGGCTTAGCGATTACGCGGAGAAGAACCCCACCCAGCTTTCTGGCGGTCAGACGCGGAGGCTCGCCGCTGCTTGCGTTGCGATCCGCGAGCCCGAGGTGCTCATCATGTGCGAGCCGAGCGCGGGGCTTGACCCCACATCGTTGGCGATGATGGTGCAGCTATTGCATTCGCTGAGCAATACCTGCGTTCTTGCCGTGTCATCCATGCACTGGCCCGAATTGGGCGGGGAGGTCGTAGGAGAGATCCCACAACCTGCCCCTATACACCTGCAATCGATTTCGGATTATGGGGCGCAAGAATACCTCGGGCCGCTTACTGCGCGCCGAGGACAGGAAAAGAAGCGCTGGTGGCAATCGGCGAAGCCTTCCGGCAATACCTTTAGCGTCGGACCGGTAACCATCCCCATTTGCGGCGGCGGCGTGACTTGGTTGCGCGGGGCAAACGGAACCGGAAAAACGTCACTCCTGCGCGCCGCCGCCGGCCTTGATGGGGCACAGCGCCCAGCAGAGCCTCTGGGATTGGTCCTACAATCTCCTTATGACCAGGTAATATATTCCACTTTGGGGGATTTTGTTCCCGATCCCGCGTTACGGGAGCTGCTGGAACTTGATGCCGATGAGCACCCATTGGATCTATCTGATTCCCGGCTGAGGCTTGCCCAAACGGCACATGTGGTGGGGATGGGCCACGCCATCTTGCTCATGGATGAGCCGGATAGCTTGCTGTCCCTAACGGATCGAGCGTTGATGCATCAACTGATTCATAAGACGCTGGACTCAGGAACGGCAATCGTCCTTACGTGCCACGATCCAGGGTTCGTTGCAGAGATAGCGCAGTATGTCAGCGTCCAGGAAGTGGAGCTTTCCACTGCCGGCGTCTTGGCAGAGGGCACCGACTAACCGAGTCTGCGTTCAGCTGGCGCCTTCGCCTCCCAGTGAGAAAAGCGGAGTGACGAAAGCGGGGGTGTTCCTATAAAGTTTGTCAGTCTCGCGGATGGGGTTGACGGGGTGGATCCTCAACTCGGGAGTTTTAGGTGTGTTGTTTTGCGCGCGATTGGTAGCCGACTGGGATTTTTCCAGTCGGCTTGTTTCGTTGTTAGGGGTTAGGCTGCTGCGGTTTCCTTTGCTGGGGCGGGGTCGCGGTAATACTCGTGGTTGCGCATCATGGCGTAGAGGACGTTGATTCGTCTGCGGGCGAGTGCTACGACTGCGGCGTTGTGATGCTTGCCTTCCTTGCGCTTTCGTTCAAAGAATTGCGGGCCTAACCCCCGACGTGTCCACTTTCCGGGGTCAGGCCCGCACTTGCTTTTAGCACTGGCTGCCCACAAGAGCAACGTAATGGGCTCGGTTAGCGCTGTGGAGACCTAGAACTTCGAATGGATTGCTCCACCAGATCGAGGACACGCTCCAGGCCATCCGTATCCCCTAAGGCGAGCCTATTAATAAACCCATCCATGAAGGTTTCCAAATAGCTCACCAGGGTATCTATATCGACATCGTCTCGCAGGCGGCCTTGTTCCGCGTTGGAAGCGAGGCGGGCGCGGATAGCCTCGTCACGAATGGACTGGTGTTCTTTCCACCGAGCAGCAAACGATGGGTCCGTGCGCAAGAGGGAAGTGATCTCCAGACGCGTGGCAAGCCAATCGTGGCGTTCTGGGTGACGCAACATCTCCCGCATAACCTCGACGAGGCCGTTATTGGCCACCACTTCTGCCTGGCGTGCGGCATCTTCGCGGGCTAAAGAGAGGAATAAGGACTCCTTGTCCCCAAAGTGGTGGAATATGGCGCCGCGTGATTTCCCGGTGGCTTGTTCTAAGAGGCGGACAGTCGCGCCCTCATAGCCATGTTCGGCAAAGCACCGGCGAGCCCCGACGAGAATTTCGTGCCTGCGCCGATTTAACTCAGATTCACTCACGATTGGCATGGTGAGGTCGTCTCCTTTTAGGAATGATTAATGCTTCAAGTTAAGTATGTTCTGAAACGAACATAGAACGACAATGAAAAAACGCGGGGCCGCAGAGCCCTCTACGGGAGAGAGCGGTGCGACCCCGCGTCATCAAGCTCAGCGACGAGCACTAAGTCCAAAAAGCTTAGTACTTTTCCGTCGCATTAAGTGGCTTAGTTCTTCACCATCTGGCGCAGCACGTACTGCAGGATACCGCCGTGGCGGAAGTACTCTGCCTCACCCGGGGTGTCGATACGCACGTTAGCGTCGAACTCGACGGCGTCGTCGGAGTCCTGCTTGGTAGCAGTGACGTGAACGGTCTTCGGGATGGAACCGTCGTTGAACTCGGTGATGCCTTCGATGTCGAAGGTTTCTGTACCGTCCAGACCCAGGGACTCGTGGGACTCGCCCTCAGGGAACTGCAGCGGGATAACGCCCATACCGATGAGGTTCGAGCGGTGGATGCGCTCGAAGGACTCGGTGATGACTGCCTTAACACCCAGGAGGTTGGTGCCCTTTGCAGCCCAGTCACGGGAAGAACCGGTGCCGTATTCCTTACCAGCGATGACGACCAGTGGGATGCCGGCTTCCTTGTAGTTCTCGCATGCATCGTAGATGTATGCCTGCGGTGCGCCCTCTTGGGTGAAGTCGCGGGTGTAACCACCGGTCTCATCCACCAGCTGGTTAGCCAGGCGGATGTTGGCGAAGGTACCGCGCATCATGACCTCGTGGTTACCGCGGCGGGAACCCAAGGAGTTGTAGTCAGAGCGGGACACGCCGTTCTCGTCCAAGTACTGCGCAGCCGGGGTGCCCGGCTTGATGGCAGAAGCAGGGGAGATGTGGTCGGTGGTGACGGAATCGCCCAGCTTCGCAAGAACGCGAGCGCCCTTGATGTCCTCAACTGGGGCCGGTTCGGTTGGCATGCCCTCGAAGTACGGAGCCTTGCGGATGTAGGTGGAGTCCTCATCCCACTCGAAGGTCTCGCCCTCTGGAACATCCAGGTTGCGCCATGCGTCGTCGCCCTTGAAGACGTCGGCGTAGTCGGCCTCGTACATCTCGCGGGAGATGGCGGACTGGATGGTGTCCTCGATCTCCTGCGGGGTAGGCCAGATGTCCTTCAGGAAGACATCGTTGCCGTCTTCGTCCTGACCCAGCGGCTGGTTGTCAAAGTCGAAGTCCATGGTGCCGGCGATAGCGTAGGCGATAACCATGATTGGGGATGCCAAGTAGTTCATCTTGACGTCCGGGGAGATACGACCCTCGAAGTTGCGGTTACCGGACAGGACTGCGGTAGCTGCCAAGTCGTTCTCGTTGATGGCTGCAGAAACTTCCTCTGGCAGCGGGCCGGAGTTACCAATGCAGGTGGTGCAGCCGAAGCCGGACAGGTAGAAGCCCATAGCCTCGAGGTCCTTCCAGAGGTCTGCACGCTGGAAGTAGCCATCGACAACCTGGGAACCAGGTGCACAAATGGTCTTGACCCATGGCTTGGAGCGCAAGCCCTTTTCAGCGGCCTTACGCGCAATCAAACCAGCACCCACCATGACGGATGGGTTAGAGGTGTTGGTGCACGAGGTGATGGAGGCGATTGCCACCATGCCGTGGTCAAGGGTGTACTCGCCGCCGTTGTCAGGTTCGACGGTGATCGGGTTGGAGTGGCGTCCCTTCGCGCCAATGGCGGCGGATTCGCCGTGGCCCTCGCGCGACTTGTTCAAGCCACCGGTGACGTCCTCATCGCCAGGCGCGCCGCCTTCACCGGACATGCGCTTAGCCTCAACGGAGGAGTCATCCACGCATACTTCGTCGGTGGTGTAGTTGGACAGATCCTTACGGAACTGCTCCTTGGCCTCCGAAAGAAGGATGCGGTCCTGCGGGCGCTTCGGGCCGGCAATGGACGGCTCAACGGTGGACAGGTCGAGTTCGATGTACTCGGAGTACTCCGGTTCCGGAGTGTCCTCTGCCAGCCACATGCCCTGGGCCTTGGCGTACTGCTCGACGCGGTCGATCTGCTCTTGCGGGCGACCGGTGAGCTCGAGGTACTTGGTGGTCTCTTCGTCGATGGGGAAGATGGCCGCGGTGGAACCGAACTCTGGCGACATGTTGCCGATGGTGGCGCGGTTAGCCAGCGGGACGGACTTGACGCCGTTGCCGTAGAACTCTACGAACTTCTGGACAACGCCGTGCTCACGCAGCATCTCCGTAATGGTCAAGACGACGTCGGTTGCGGTAACGCCGGTCGGGATTTCGCCGGTGAGCTTGAAGCCGACGACCTTCGGGATGAGCATCGATACCGGCTGGCCAAGCATGGCAGCCTCTGCCTCGATGCCGCCAACACCCCAGCCCAGGATGCCCAGGCCGTTTTCCATGGTGGTGTGGGAGTCGGTACCGATACAGGTATCCGGGTATGCCAAGCCCTCGTTGTTAAAGACAACGCGGGACAGGTACTCAATGTTGACCTGGTGGACAATACCGGTTCCCGGAGGAACAACGCGGAAGTTGGAGAAGTTCTCAGCACCCCAACGCAGGAACTGGTAGCGCTCTTCGTTGCGCTGGTACTCGATTTCAACGTTCTTCTCAAGAGCGTCGGTGGAGCCAAAGGCCTCAACGATGACGGAGTGGTCAATAACCATCTCGGCCGGGTTTAGCGGGTTAACCTGGTCTGGCGTACCGCCAAGAGCGGAAACGGCCTCACGCATGGTTGCGAGGTCGACGACACAGGGAACACCGGTGAAGTCCTGCATGAGGACGCGGGCTGGGGTGAACTGGATTTCAGTATCCGGTTCGGACTTTGGGTCCCAATTGGCGAGGGCCTTGATGTGGTCCTCGTTTACATTCTTGCCGTCCTCATTGCGCAGCAGGTTTTCTGCCAGCACCTTGAGGGAGTACGGCAACTTCTCCATGCCAGGAACCGTGTTGATGTCAAAGTAGTCGTAAGACTTACCGTTGACATCAAGGGTCTTCTTGGCGTCGAAGGAGTTCAAGCTTTCAGTCACAGGGAGCTCCATTCCTTGTTGATAAACAGTCTGTTCTGTTTTGTACTCGCCGCCTACTGGAGTTGCGGGATAAGCAAAAGGTGCGCGACCACATAGTGGTCGAGACGAAGCCATGGGGCCCGCAGTGCCAAAGACGGCAAAGAACGCGATGGTTCACCTATTTATTGTAGAGGTAAAAACCTTCCGTTGCTTCAATTGTAACGGGACAAGCGTTCTGTTTAAAGCTTTTAGTCGCACTCGGCGCGTTTACTGTGTGGGCGGCGGCGGTAACCATTATCTTTAATGAAGAACGACTGAGGAATATGCGCAGTGCATAACCCCCGATTTCGGGTGCACGAGCCTCCGTAACAGGGAAATAGAGGGAAGAGGATTGAATGGTTCCGGGTGATGTGGACGTCCCGCGGCTGGCTCAGCAGCTCAAGCAGGATGGCGTGGCTTATTCCGCACCCTCCCTGGAATCGGATACTCAGCTGAACGCACACGTCGCAGAGCAACTGCGTGAGGGTGACGGGGTTGCCGTGGTCGATGTCTTTGTCTCCAAGGCCGCCGACGCGCGCGACATTGCACAAGAGCTCCATGATGCTACCGATCTGCACACTGTCATCGTGCAGACCCCGCGCCATGTCTCCTCGGTTAGCGAGAACTATAGCCGTGCGGATATTGAATCTTCCCAGGCGCAATTAAAACCGGGACTTAACCAAGTCGATCTTGTGCAGCAGTACTATGCAGGGCTTGAGCAAAGCAGCTTTCCGATGATCGCAGTCGTCGCCGTCGTCGCCATACTCGCCCTACTTTTCGGCGGTTTAAGTTATTGGCGTGCCTCCCTTCACCGCGAACTTCGGGGGTAAGTAGCTGCCATTCAGGAGGGCGCGGGTCCGGGGAGGGTGGACGTATCAAGGCGTCCAAACGTATCCAACTTCTAGCTATGTTTGTTCGAAAAAGTAGAAGAAAAATTCCATTTTTTCAGCGCTCGGCGCGCCCCAGAACCATCCGCCGAATCGAGCTAAATTTTGCGGCCGCATGAGCGTCGTGGCGTACCGCACCGAAGGGACTTGCGGTGCCCACCCTGAGGTTTATAGAAAATGATGTTCAGGAATTGGCGTGATTCATCAGCCTCCTTACGGGCGCCCCTCGGGCGACTCCGGGTCGCTGCGGATGAAGAAAACTGTGGTTGCCTAAAAGGTCAGGGGAGCGGGGGAGGGGTCAAAGTAAAGGCTTAGTGGTTGACTTGAGTTGGGGGAGTGGTTCTAGAGCTGTGAAATGGCTCCGAATTGGTTACAGCTCGGGGCGCAAGACCCTCGAAATACGAAAACCAAAGTGATGAACATCACAATAACGGGATGGTAACAAAATTATTGCAGGTTAGGTACGACTGTTGCGTCATGTGGTTTAACTTGACTCCACGTAATTAAGTGGAATGTGTGCGAAAAGGGCGTGTCGTGACGTATGGTTCGAGTGTCGACTCAAGGGACATGAATATCTTCTTGAGTTCATGGGCTTAGCCTTGACGGTCAATTGAAGATTCGCACGGGTATGTGGGGAAGCACGCCTCGCGGGAATCGAGGAATTGGCGGTTCTTGGAAGTCAATGAACCACGGAGCGAACTCTCGAACGGGAGAGTAGAAAATCTTTCACTTGAGCGATGACAATGTTCGAAAAATAAACATCAACCCACCTTCCTTAAAAGTGGTGAGACGAGTTCGCTAGAGCTCCGTTGTGTGGGTATGCGGGTGTTGTTCTTTGTCGAGCCCTTCGATATTGGATTCCCAGAGAAGCGGAATCCAGGCACGAGGTTCGCGAGGAGCGCAGTCGGGTACGTGCAGAATGGGAGAATGAGGGAACCGGAATCACACTAGGGCCAGCATCGTGTGGCCTGTTCATGGTTTGTGGCCGCTTGCCCTCGCACGGAAGAGTACGCGAATAAAGCTGTACATCCACTGCGCCGCGGCGAGTTGCGCCAAGGATCATAGGGCAGTTCTCACTGTGCCAAGCGCAGCGTGCGAAGGGGCTTGGACTCTTTTAGCAACCCAAATTCACCGCACGCCACAACTGGAGCTCTATGAAGATGCGCCAATCCTAGATTGGAACTGCAATGGGAGAGTAGTAGATGCTCCCTGCAGCGCTAGAGCGCTCACGCTCACAGTAAACCGCGTAGGACACGTGGAGAAAGTGCACCATACATGTCGCTGGTATGGGGAAATAGTAGCGATTGTTGGGCATTGAGTCGTGAGGCTACTGAGCTCAAGCATCAGTGCATAGAGCTTTAATAGACGTGCGCAATCCCTAGGTGAAGTCTTTACTTTTCGGGCTCATGTGCCGCTTACCTCCTGGAGCTAAGGGCTGCCAGGGCGATAACGCATACCCATAAGCCTTTGGGTGTGCGGCTATCGGATTCGGAATATCGCAACGAAGACTCTGAGCTTGCTGCTGTGCGAAAATGCGCAAGCTTCAGTGTCTCGGGCATTCCTATGCCCAAGTGCGGTTCATGGTGTCCCAATCTTTAATAGGAAGGTGGTCCAAACAAGGAGAATTCCAGTGGCCACCATTCGTCTACCGCGCATCCGACATGTTCGCGCAACTATAGCTGCAGTCGCAGGTGCCGCAGCGCTATCGCCCCTTACGTCCATCGCTCCCGCAGGAGCAGATGAGCACCCCGATCCCGCCCAAGCCGGCGCGGTTGAAGAAGTTCCAAGCGCCGGTGCAGATGACTCCATTGCCCGCGCTGTATCAAACGTTGATGCTCAGCAGCGGGACGTAGATCAGCTGCAGCAGCTGCTCGACCAGGCGGAGGAGCAAGCGGCGGCCGCGACAGAGCGCATCGCCCAGCTTTCGGCCGATCCTGAGCTTGCGGACGATGCGGCAGAGCTTGACCAAGCTTATGCCGATAAGCGCGCAGCCGAATCGGCAATGGTAGAGCACCGCCGTAACTTGGCCCAGCGGGAAGCTCAAATGAATGCCACCCGTAACTTCGCCGAGGCGTCTTTTGCTCACCAGCAGCAGGCGGTGGAGGTATCCCAACAAGGCGACCTTCCAAAGGTGCAAAATCAAGATAATAACCTTGAATTTAAGGTAAATGGGGATGCGTTTGCCGATGCTCCCGTCAAGTCGAAAGACTTGAATAAAGACAAGTCTCAAAACTTTACCGACGAAATCGTTCCCGACGAGGCTCCGCTACCTGAAGCGACTAATAACGACGTCGGTTCGGACGAGCAGGCGGATCCGGCGCCCCCGAAGGCGGAGTTCGGCACTGCGCTTAACCAGGGGGCAACCCCGTCCTTTAACACGGTGGACTTTGGCACCGGATCCTCGGCATCGGACGTTATGGACGTCGCCGGGGAGCTCGCCGCATCCGTCGACCAAGACGATGTGCGAGCACTAATGGAGGGATCTGCAGACTTGTTGGGGATTGGCAGCCCGAATACGGCGCCATCGGCAAGCACTGATCCTTCCGCCACCGGTCAAGGGTCCGGAGCGCCATCCACCCCTGCTCCGGGCAATAGCAGCCAGATTGAGGCTGTGATCGCTCGCGCAGAATCTGTCATCGGCACCCCATACGTGTGGGGCGGTGGCGACAACAATGGCCCAACTGGCGGCCTCCGGGACGGCGGCATCGCCGATAGCTTTGGCGACTACGGCCGGAGCGGGTTTGATTGCTCTGGATTGACTAAGTACGCGTTCGCCGCAGCGGGCCTGGACCTTCCGCACTACACCGGCGCGCAGTACCAGATGGGCAATAAGGTTTCGCGCGATAACATGCAACGCGGCGACCTCATCTTCTACGGTGCCGGCGGCAGCCAGCACGTGGCGATCTACTTGGGCAATGACCAAATGATTGAGGCACCGCAGTCTGGGCAGAACGTACAGGTCTCCCCTGTGCGCTGGGCTGGTGCGACCCCGGATGTTGTGCGCCTTCTCTAATTCTTAGCCTTGTGGTTGCTACTATTTAGGGCATGATTGACGCACAGCATCCTGCCCAAAAATTCGACGCCCTCCTCGTTCTTTCTTTCGGTGGCCCGGAAGGAAACGAGGAGGTCGTTCCGTTTTTAGAGAACGTTACGCGGGGCCGCGGAATTCCGCGCGAGCGCTTAGAAGTAGTGGGCGAGCATTATTTCCACTTTGACGGAGTAAGCCCGATCAACGGCCTGAACCGGGAAATTATCCATAACGTCGAAGGCGAGCTGAAAAAACGCGGACATAATCTACCGGTTTATTTTGGCAATCGAAACTGGCACCCCTTTGCCACAACTACCGCAGAGAAAATGGCGGAAGAGGGGATCCGCTCGGTGGCCGTCTTCGCCACCTCCGCTTGGGGCGGCTACTCGGCGTGCAGGCAATACGATGAAGACATTGCTGCGATGCGGCAACACCTTGAAGATAAGGGTCTGGCAGAAATCGAGTTCACCAAGATTCGACAATTTTATGATCACCCCAAGTTCATCGCGGAGATGGTCGATGCCGTCGCCGAGGCCTGGCGGCGTATCCCCGCAGAGAAAATGGGCAGCGCGCGTATGCTGTTTACAGCCCACTCCGTGCCGAATGCACACGATAATGTCGGTGGCGCCGATGGGGACAAAAACCTCTACTCCCGGCAAGTAGCCGAAGCCTCCCGATTGGTGGCCGAGCGCGCCGGAATCTCGGATTATGACCTGGTCTGGCAATCGCGTTCCGGCAACCCGAAGACGCCGTGGCTGGAACCAGACATCGTGGACCACACCACCGCAATCCATGACCACGACGGCGTAGACGCCGTGGTGGTGTGCCCCATCGGTTTTATCTCCGATCACATGGAGGTCATCTGGGACTTGGATTCTGAGCTGCAAGCCGCTGCCGATGAGATGGGCGTACAGGTCGAACGCGCCCGTACCGCTGGCCCCTCCCAGCGTTTTGCCGGCATGATCGTGGATCTGGTGGAAGAACTCGAACAAGGGCAACCGTGGGAGACCAGCGGGAATGTCACCGTCCAGGGGTGTACCACCAACGGCGCGCCCTGCGCTGCCGGCTGCTGCGATATCCGCGCTCACTAAGGGGCCGGCGAGCCTGCTCTAGCGGGCGAATTCCGCTGCAGAATAAGCCACTCCCGTCATTCGCGCCTGCCGGATATGGCGCCATAAGCGGAGAAGCTCCGGATCGAGGCTGTGATCGTTGATCCTATCCGTGACGGTTTCGATGATCGCGGCAACGCGGTCCGCGCGCACAAAGAGCTTTGCAGCCCGTGGCGGGGTGGCCGGTGGCAGGCCGGGCGTGTCATAGAAATCGCTCAAGGTACCCACCGTGAGCCGGGGATTATTAAGAGCGGTGGACTGGTAGCCGGTGGCCGTAATGAGATCGGCGGATTCATCCGTTGCCTTAGTCAACAATGCGTCCGCCTCGCCGGGGCTCAGCCAGGCCGGCGAGGGCAGCGGCTGGTCCTCGCGGATCACCTGCCATGCCGTGTGGGCTCGACGGGGATGGGGGATGAGAACGAGCGAGACTTCCGGATCATTGGTGCGCACCACAATGGCGCCCGCTGAACTTTGCGCGGCCGCACGGGCAGACTCTGAGCCCGCGGGAAGCGCCGGCGCTTCACCCGGCCCGGATAAAATGAGCCGGAGGAGGGGCTCCCCGCCCGCGCCTGGCTGAGAGGTGAGCTCTTGCGTTTCGGCGCGTAGCAGGGCGAGCAAGTCGATGAAGGGGGTTTCACCGAGGCATTCGGGGCGCCCGCCCAGTTCCGTCAATGCATCGAGCAGCTCATCTGTTGTCTCATGTCCCCACAACCATGCAGCGAGCCAGATGGCGGAGTTTTGGAGAGGGGACCACACTTCGGCGCGCATATCCATGGCGAGCAAGTGTAGTAGATAGACTATCGGGCCATGAGTTTAGATCCTTATGGCGGAGATATTTTTGCTGGGCACCGGCGCAGCAAGCCCACCCAGTATCCAGAAGTGCCGGCAGAGCCGGGCATGGTGGTGGAAGTGCGCGGTGATGATTTCGTGGGCGCCGTTTTAGGCGTGGATAAGACCGTCTTTGGTGAGGTCGTGCGGCTAGAAGACCGCCACGGTGTCGAGCGAGTATTTAACCTCATCAAGGGCGGATTCTTAGTAGAAGGCCAGCCGGTGACGCTCACTCGGTATGTGCCCAAGCAAGCACCCCGCAAATCGAATTCGGGCTCTAGGCGGGTAGAAAACGTGGAGGCCAAGGTGGCAGCGCCATCGCGCATTTGGGTCGAAGGCGTCCACGATGCCGCCATCGTGGAAAAGGTGTGGGGGCACGATCTGCGCGTCGAAGGCGTGGTTGTGGAATACCTAGAAGGCTTGGACAACCTCGAAGAAAGGCTCGCCGAATTTCAGCCTGGCCCCAGCCGCCGGGTCGGCGTGCTCGCGGACCGCTTGGTCAAAGGGTCGAAAGAAACTCGAATGACTGAGTCAGTGGGGGAGCACGTTCTAGTCACAGGCCATCCCTTTGTGGATATTTGGGCGGCAGTAAAACCACAACGTGTAGGCCTGCAAGCATGGCCGGAGGTACCGCGCAGTGAAGACTGGAAGACCGGAATCTGCCGCCGCGTGGGGTGGTCCGATCCCTCCGATGGGTGGCGCCACGTTTATAACGCGGTCCATTCTTTCCGGGATTTGGACTCGAGCCTTATCGGGGCGGTCGAGCGGCTGGTGGATTTTGTGACCACGCCGGAGCTGCACAAATCAGACCTTGTCTAAGCCGCCGCGGGCCGAGTTTTCTGGGCCTAGGCTAGATTGGCGCGTTCAATGAGGTTGACCGCTAATTGCCACCCGGCCATCTCGGCGCTCCAGCCCGCAGCCTGCAGCCTTTGGGACATCGCCTGCTTGGAAATGCCCAATTCTTCCGCGGCCTCATTTTGATTAAGCCCCGCCCGTACGAGCGAGGTCGCCTCGCGGCCCTCGATGGTGCGCTTATTCAGCACGTATCCAATGAGCGCGAAGGCGGCGGCGATATCGCTTGCCTCCGCGGAACGCCCGCGCTTATTGAGTTTGGTGTAGACCTGCCCCATGCGGGCGGAATTTTTCAGCGCCGCGGTGGCCACGTGGCGCGCGCTGTCCTCGTCTGCCTGGTTGCCGGGGCTGATGCCGATGCCGATGGCCCAGTCGCCATCGGCAAGCAAGGCCATGACGACCTCACACACTGCGGTGGCGGAATCGACCACGGCGCAAATATCCTCCACACCAAGGACGTGAAACTCGCCGACGCCCTCGAGGGTGGATAGCGCGGCCGCCGAGCGCTGTACGAGCTCAGCGCGGCGCACGGAACGCCCACGGTAGCGGGCATGGACAGCGAGCACGAGGATCCTCCTTTATCGCGAGCAGTTCGTTACAGTCTACCGCTTAACCTTGACTGGACGGGAGTCGGCAGGCGGGAATCGAGTACAAGCCCGCCGATGCCGGCGAGGGCAAAGACGATAAAGGCAGCGATGATCCCAGGGCTGGCCGTGCCCGTAAGCGCATCGCCGAAAAAGACGCCGATGACCGTAGTGGGAATCGAGCCCACCAACGTAGCGACCGTAAAGTGCGAAACGCTGATGGGGGTAAGCGCAGCGACGTAGTTGAGGAGGCTGAAGGGCACCCCCGCGACCATGCGCAGGGAAGCGATGGGCAGCCAACCGCGCCGCTCCAGGTGGGCATTGATGGTATAAACCGCGGGGTGGGCAAGGTGTGGCCTAATCCAGTCTCCGAGCAGGCTGCGCACAATCAGCAGCGATATTACGGCCGATATTGTGAGCGCGAATAGTGAGATGGCAAGACCCTGCCAGGGACCGAAAAGGATGCCAGCCGCAACCGTCCAGATGGTCCGAGGCAGGGGAAATTGCGTAAATATGACATAACCTAGCGTGAAGGCGACCGGAAACCACGCACCAAGGCGGGCAGCGGCGGCCCGCATCTGGGAGAGATCGGGAATATCGAGCCAAATAAAAAGCGCAACTCCAGCAAGCGCGAGCGCGATGATGAGTATCCAGCGTCGCGGTGACCACGCGCGAATTGAGCCCCACGCAGAGTGGGCGAGTTGAGCGCAGAAGCTGCCAAAGCTGCGTATCCAATCCCGGAAAGTGGTCATGCGTTCGTATCGTAGTCGGCGCGGCCGTGCTTTTAGAAAAGAGCAGTACTTATAGAAAAATCTCGAGGCACCGTAGGAACGATGTCTCGAGACTTCACAGTGTGCCCGGAGGGGGACTTGAACCCCCACGTCCGTTAATAGGACACTAGCACCTCAAGCTAGCGCGTCTGCCATTCCGCCACCCGGGCAGGGTGTTTGCAACCTCTCGGTTGGGCACCCCGAAACTTTATCGTGTTCGGCCTTTGGAATACAAATCGCCAGGTAAACGCTCATAAACCAGGCGATCACAAGGCGGGTAAATACATCCTTGTAACTTGGGCGGCCGCAGCGCCTAGGTAGGAGCACGGTCTGACACCAGCCACACGGTGGTGGGGTGAGTGGGAGGGGCATCGACAAGCGCGTGTGATCTGCGGTACAAAGGGGTACATGACTTCTTATGCAGATGACACTCGATTCCCCGGACCTGACCCCTACGCCCCGCTGCGCGATCTCCCCAGCTTCGGGCTGTCTTCTACCGACTTGGTAGAAGGCGATGAGATCCCAGAAAAGCACCGCGCGCCGGAAAGCGTGTCCCCACAGCTGGCATGGTCCGGGCTGCCGGAGGGAACCAAGTCTTTGGCGGTAACCTGCTTTGACCCGGACGCACCGACCGCTTCCGGTTTCTGGCACTGGGCCGCTTTTAATATCCCCACCGATGTCTCCGAGCTGCCCACCAACGCCGGTGCGGCAGAGGACCTTGGCATCGACGGTGTTATCAGCCTGCGCAATGACTCCGGCAACCGCACCCACTTTGGTGCCAACCCGCCGGCCGGCCACGCGCCGCACCGCTACCTCTACGCGGTCCACGCCGTAGACGTAGAAACCCTCGATATCGATCCGGATTCTTCCCCGACCGTCCTCGGCTTCAACTTGCACTTCCACGCACTGGGCCGGGCAATCCTCTGGGGTTGGTACGAGGCCAAGTAATGGCGAGTTCCGCTCCTAAAAATCCAGTGACCCCACCCGCAGCGCTGCGGGTGGGCGGCGCTTTTTTGGTCGTCGCTTTCGTGCTGGTCCTCTTTGCCCTGATTTCCGTCTTTAGCGATGGATGGGGCGCACCGTTTGTGTGGACCTACAGCAACCTCGCGATCATTATCGCGGCGGTGATGGTGGGTGCCTTCAGTACGATGAGCAAGGAACATGCCGGAAGCCGCGCGCAGATCATCGCCCTAGCGGTTGCGGTGGCCTTGATTATTGCTAGCCGCTTTCTGCCGCAGCACGATCTTTTGATTCAGCAGCAGTATTGGCTGCTCTTTTATGCCGGCATGTCCGCCATCTGTGCCTTAATTTTGCGGCGCAGCGTCATGGCGACCTCTTAAGCGGGCCTATAAATAAGCAATGCCACGTGTAGAAACACGTGGCATTGTGCTATCTAATGAGCTGCTAGTTTATTGCCTTCCACGGCAGGTTGGAGCCTACTGCCTCAGAGATATTGCTTAGGCCATGGGCGCGAATCTGCTTGGCGATGCCCCTGTGAATATCCCGAATCCAGTCCGGACCACCGTAGATGAGCCCGGTATAGCCCTGGAGAAGGTTGGCACCTGCGGCAATCCGCTCCCACGCCTGTTCTGGGGTCGTAATGCCACCGACGGAAATAAGGACAAGCTGCGAGCCCACGCGCGCGTTAAGGCGGCGGAGTACCTCTAAGGAGCGCTCGGCCACCGGTGGGCCGGAAATGCCACCGGCACCAAGGGCTTCTACCTCCGCGCGGGGAGTGTTAAGCTCCTCGCGGGAGATGGTGGTATTGGTGGCGACGATGCCGGCAAGGCCCAGTTCCACGGCGAGATCGGCGACGGCATCGACATCGGCATCCGAAAGGTCCGGCGCGATTTTGACCATGACGGGGACATCGGTGGATTCTTGCACGGCGCGCAGGATGGGGCGCAGCGATTCGACCGCCTGCAGGTCACGCAACCCCGGAGTATTGGGGGAGGAGACATTAACCACCAGGTAGTCCGCCAGACCGCCTAAGACGGACGCGGAGCGGCGGTAATCATCCACGGCGCGTTCGGCCGGGGTGACCTTGGTTTTGCCGATATTAATCCCGATGACGTCGTTGTACCGGCGCTTGCGCAGGTTCTCTGCCACGGCGGCCGCACCCTCATTATTAAAACCCATCCGGTTTAAGATGGCGGCATCTTCTTTGAGGCGGAAGAGGCGGGGAGTCGGGTTTCCCGGCTGCGCCTGTGCCGTGACGGTGCCCAGTTCGGCGTAGCCGAAACCAAGGGGAGACCAGGCATCGGCGGCCGCGGCGTTCTTATCAAAACCGGCCGCAAGGCCGAGCGGGCGCGGGAAGGTAATCCCGCACACGTCTTGTTTCAAGACTGGATCGTTGACCGGCAGGACGCGGCCGAGCGCGCGATTGGCGGGACCTGCCGTGTGCAGGCCGTGCAGCCCAGAATTGATAATGCCGTGGATGCGCTCGGGGCTGAGGCGAAACATCCCGCGCAGCGCCAGCTGATAGGCGCCTTTGCGCAGCGAATCGAAGGTCGAAACCATGGATTAAGACTCCTTTGCCTTTGTCAGGTGTGGATCCGCCACGAATTGCAGCCCCTGGCCGGATGCGGAGGCAACCACGATGGTGCCATTGGATAGGGCGGTCATATTTTGGGCATCGGCAAGCGTGGCAATCTCGCCGCGGGATTCGGGAACGCCCTTGTCAATGGAATAGGCGTGCGCGATGTTGTTATCGGTGGTGGTAACCCACGCGAGCTCGCGCGAATCATCCCAGGCCACCGCCCAGGGGGTGCCGTCTACCACGCCGTATTGGTGCAGGCGGATGACGTCATCGGAGGTATAGACCGCGATCCGGTCGCCCTCGGTATCGGAGGCGAGCACGACGCCGTTGTCACCTACCGCGATTTGGCCGACACCCTGGCCAGCGCGCAACCGCCCGCCGGCGCGATCGTTGGGCCAATCGATGTTTTGGATGGTGGAATCCGAACGTTGAATACGCACAATCCCGTCGTCGCCGTCCGCGTTGGGAACGGCGAGCATCTGGTCCGAGCCGGCCTCTACGGATATCTCGCCGTCCCGCGTGCCATCCTTGTACCGGCCGACCACAGCGGAGTCGTCAGCGGTGACAAAGACCTCGCCGGTCGAAATCTGGGTAGCGGCGGTGACCTGGAAGTCCTCATCCATGTTGATTTCTTCCGGTGATTCCGGCGCAGAAGGATCGATGAGCAGGACCTTATCCGGGCAGGCCAAGACGAATCCGGATTCAGAAGAGCTTAAATCGCCGCAGGTGGAATCGATATCGATGCTCTTGGCCTTCTTAGCAGCAAAGTCATCCTGGCTGCCAATGCGCACCTGGTCCGCGGTGCGAACAGCAATCGTATCCTTCACCGCGTCCAGATCCGTGATGTCTTCATCGAAGTCGATGACCGTGCCGGCTGGATCGGTGTCGCTCGGAGAAGCAGCCGGGGTGGCATTGCCCGTTACTGCGGTTTCGGGATCACCGCCTACGCCCACGGTGGAATCGCAGGCGGCCAGCGCAGCAGTGGAGAGTGCTAGCAAGCTGGATAGTACGAGTGTGGAGCGGGATCGTGATTTCACGGATACTTATCCTAACAGCGCGCGTTGCGATTTCCCGAAGCCGTGCGCGGCGGTAGTGTATGGCGGGTGATTTCTGATACCGCGACCGAAGCAGTTTCTTGGGCACAAGTTATCGTTTTATCCATTGTGCAGGGGCTTACGGAGTTTCTCCCGGTAAGCTCCTCTGGGCACCTGCGCATTGTTTCCGAGCTCTTTTGGGGCAACGATGCCGGTGCTTCCTTTACGGCCGTCATCCAGCTCGGCACCGAGCTTGCCGTGCTGGTCTATTTCGCCCCAATGATTTGGCAAATCCTCTCCGGATGGCTCCGCGGGTGGACCAACCCCGCCTCGCGCGGGCAGGACTGGCGCATGGGCTGGATGGTCATCGCCGGTTCCATTCCCATCGGCGTTATTGGGTTGGTTTTTGAAGATGCCATCCGCGGGGCGCTGCGCAACCTGTGGATCACCGCTGCGATGCTGATCCTTTTCTCCTTCGTCTTCATCGCCGCCGAGCGCGTGGGCTCCAAAAAGCGCGGTTTTGAGGAGCTGACGATGAAAGATGCCATCATCATGGGCCTGTGCCAGTGCCTGGCGCTGATCCCTGGCGTTTCGCGTTCGGGCGGCACCATTTCCGGTGGTCTTTTCTTGGGCCTCGACCGCGAGGTGGCCACGCGCTTTAGCTTCCTCCTGGCCATTCCGGCGGTGCTGGCGTCGGGGCTTTTTTCGCTTCCTGATGCCTTCGCGCCCGAAGCCGGCCAAGCCGCGTCCGGCATGCAGCTGCTCGTGGGCACCGGTATCGCTTTTGGCTTGGGCTACGCCTCGATTGCGTGGTTGTTGAACTTCGTGGGCAACCACTCCTTTGCATGGTTCGCGGCCTACCGCATCCCAGTGGGCATCCTCGTGATGATTCTGCTGGCCTTGGGGGTCCTACAGCCCATTTAAATCGCCCCATAAGTTCGCGTTAGGATAGGTGCCATGCATTCTTGGCCAACACCTACTTATAGTCGCGTCCCAGGCGATGCGGCGCAGCTCTATCTCTACGACTCCGCGAATCAAACCAAGGCCCCCGTGCAGGTAAAGGGGGATACCGCCACCATGTACGTGTGCGGCATTACCCCGTATGATTCGACCCACTTGGGCCACGCAGCCACCTACCTCACCTTCGACCTGATCTACCGGCAGTTCCTGGACGCTGGCAAGAAGGTCAATTACGCGCAAAATATCACCGACGTCGATGACCCACTCTTTGAGCGCGCGGAGCGCGACGGCGTTGATTGGCGCGAACTCGGCACCTCCCAGATCGACCTTTTCCGCTCCGATATGGAACTTTTATCGGTCATTCCGCCGCAGCACTTCATCGGCGCCATGGAAGCAGTCGATGAGATCGTGGACATGGTGCAAAAACTATTGGATAACGGCGCCGCTTACGTGGTCGATGACCCGGAGTACCCCGATGTGTATGCCTCCATCGATGCCACCGAGGAATTTGGCTACGAATCCAATTACTCGATGGAACAGATGCAGGAATTTTTTGCCGAGCGCGGCGGCGACCCCGACCGCCCGGGCAAGAAGCACCCCATGGATGCCCTGATTTGGCGCGCCCACCGCGAAGGCGAACCGGCGTGGGAGTCTCCCTTCGGTCCCGGACGCCCCGGCTGGCACATCGAGTGCTCTGCTATCGCCACCAATTACTTGGGCAGCACCTTTGATATCCAAGGCGGCGGCAGCGATCTGAAGTTCCCGCACCATGAATTCTCCGCCGCGCATGCAGAGGCCGCCTTGGGCGTAGACCGCATGGCGCAGTTCTACGTCCACACGGGAATGATCGGCCTCGACGGCGTGAAAATGTCCAAGTCCCTGGGCAACCTGGTCTTCGTCCACAAGCTCGTGGAGCAAGGCGAAGATCCCTCCGCCATCCGCCTTGGCGTATTCTCCGGCCACTACCGCGCTGAGCGGGACTGGTCCGATGAGGTGCTCGACCAAGCCAAGACCCGCCTGGCCATGTGGCGCTCTGCCCTGGAAAGCCCTGGGTCCCTGTCGGCTGCGGAAGGTGCGGTAGCGGGGCTTCGCCAAGCGCTTGCCGATGACCTCGATACCCCCACCGCGCTGCGCGTCATCGACGATTGGGCAGGCAGTAACCGGGGTGAAGACGAGGAAGGTGCTGCGGAGTTAGTGCGTACAGCACTTAATTCGCTGCTCGGCGTGCAGGCCTAGCCAACTTAGGGCAATATCGACAGCATGAGCATTCGCGCAGATTTCCAACCCACCGTTGATGAGTTCATTGCTGATCTTAAGTCCTTCGCCACCGGCGATTACCTCAAGGACGAGGAAAAAGAATTCTGGGAGGCACCGTTTAACGCGGCGGTCCTACCAGAACTCAAAGGCCACCTCGAGCAGATGTTGGATGGGTTGGACGGGCTGCCGGACGATCCTGATGGCGGCCAGCTCGCCGCGGTGCTGAATAAGACCGTGCAAAAACTCGCCACCTTCAATCGCAAGCAACACGATGCGGTGGTGGAGCCGGAGGAAAAGGAAGAAATCGCCGAGCTGATGTACAACGCCTCCGCGGCTACCGGCGCCGATGATGAGGCGCTGTCACAGATCCCAGAGTTGGACTTCTAGGCCCCTTTACGGCGCCAGCCCGCCGTGGATAGATTCCTAAGGTGAAGTTGATTGATCACCGCGCAGCGCGAATATCCCCCTCGTTGAGCCGTAGTTCTATGCCGGAATAGCCGGTGGAGTGTGTATGACCACAGTGAGTGATTCCCAGTCTTTGTCCCGTCCCGCGGCGATTTTCTGGGATATGGATGGCACCTTGACCAACTCGGAGCCCTTGTGGGGTGAGGCGACGTACTATCTTTCGGAAGTGCTGGGCAAGCGCCTGACAGCCAGACAACGCATGGATACGGTGGGGGCTACCTTTCCTACGACGCTGCGCATTTGCGCTGATAATGCGGGAGTTTCCTTGGGCGAAGGCGACGTCGAAGCCTATCGGCACAAGATGTTTGATTATGTGAAGACACTTTTTGCTGGCCGCCTAGAAATCTTTCCCGGGATCCCTGAGCTTTTAACCTCGCTTCGCCAAGACGGCATGCCGATGATGGTCACGACGAACACGGATCGCGACGTCGCGGACGCTGCCATCGCGGTAATAGGCCGCGAACATTTCGTGGACACTATTTGCGGCGATGAAGTTCCCACTGGCAAGCCCGCCCCGGATATGTACTTGGAAGCAGCCCGGCGCCTGCAGCTTGATCCAGCTCAGTGCCTTGTGTTTGAGGATTCCCCGGCAGGTATGCGCGCTGCCGTGGCCGCGGGATGCACCGTTATCGGTTTGCCCGAGGATGAAGGCGTGGAAGTGCCGGAGGGGGTAGTGGAGATTTCCCGGCTGCGCGATTCTCGCCACCTCGCAGGCGCGCGCCATGTAGATGTCTACGAGTGGTTCCGAGCTATCCAGGAAATGAAATAAAACCCTTCGCATTGACTGCTTACCTGTGGAACAATAGGTAGTTGTGAAGGATTTTGAGACACTTTTTGCTGAGCTACTACACAAAGCAGACCAGAAGCCAGAGGGTTCTGGGACCGTCCAGGCGCTGGAAGAAGGCGCCCATCATATTGGCAAAAAGATCATCGAAGAGGCGGGCGAAGTATGGATTGCCGCCGAATACCTGTCCGATGAGGAACTGGCGGAAGAAATGTCGCAGCTTATCTATTGGACGCAGGTCATGATGATCAAGCGCGGCCTGCGGCCTGAAGATATTTATAAATACCTATAACTTGTTGCCCACCTGCGGTGGAGCAGACTTCCTGGAGAACAGCATGATCAAAATTGCAGTACCAAATAAAGGTTCCCTATCAGAAGCGGCTTTAGAAATCCTTGGTGAGGCCGGTTATAAGGGGCGCGGCCACTCCAAAACGCTGAACGTGGTGGATTTGGACAATGGGGTGGAGTTTTTCTTCCTCCGCCCGAAGGATATCGCGATCTATGTCGCCCGCGGTGTGCTTGATCTGGGGATTACGGGGCGCGATTTAGCGCTCGATTCCAACGCCCAATTTAAAGAGGTCCTCTCACTTGGCTTCGGTGACTCAACATTCCGCTACGCCGCACCCCAAGGAGAGGGGTGGGATATCTCTCACCTGGAGGGCAAGCGTGTGGCAACGTCGTACCCGAATTTGGTCCGACAAGACTTGGCGGAGAAGGGGATTTCCGCCGATGTGATCCGCCTCGACGGCGCGGTGGAAATATCCATCCACTTAGGCGTAGCCGATGTTATTGCTGATGTCGTGTCAACTGGTACTACGCTGCGGCAGCAGGGTTTGGCGCCCTTTGGTGAGCCCATTGTGAGCTCGGAAGCTGTTGTCATTAAACGCCACGATGCAGAGGTGACGCCAGAAGAGCAGGTTGTATTGGGCCGCATCCAAGGTATTCTGCACGCCCGCACCTACCTCATGATCGATTACAACATTGCAGAAGAAAATCTAGATAAAGCAGCTGGTGTTACTCCGGGCCTGACTGGCCCAACGGTTTCACCGTTGGCGCGTCAAGACTGGGTGGCGGTGCGTGCGATGGTTCCGCAAAAAGAAGCCAACCAGATTATGGATCGACTTTCCCAACTCGGTGCGGAGGCAATTTTGGCTTCCGATCTCCGCATTGCCCGCTTTTAGGGGGAGTATTAAATTCTTGGTCGTCCCAACTGGGGCGAAACGTGGCTACCATTGGCGCTTGAGATTATTCACTCGGACATCATTCTCGACAGGCAAAGGAGCCGCGCCATCATGGCAAAGTCGTCTAAGAAAGAAGAAAAAGACACTAAGTCTGCCGCAAAGCAAGCGGAGAATAAGCAGGAGGATAAGACCACTCATTCTGCACAGAAAAAGGTAGCTGAGCAGAAGCAGCCAAAGACGTCGAGCAAAAACACTCGTACGGAAACCGATCTGATCGGTGACTTGGAAATTCCCGCTGATGCTTACTTTGGTGTCCACACCGTCCGCGCGATGGATAACTTCCAGATTTCCTACGTGACCATTAACACCATTCCGCACTTCATCCGCGGCATGGTGAAGGTCAAAAAGGCTGCCGCGATGGCCAACCGTCGCTTGCACGTGCTGCCAAAGAAGAAGGCAGAGGCCATCATGTGGGCCTGTGACCAGATCTTGGATGAGGGTCGCTGCATGGACCAGTTCCCGCTCGATGTATTCCAGGGTGGTGCCGGCACCTCGTTGAACATGAACACCAATGAGGTCGTTGCCAACTTGGCCCTTGAGCACTTGGGGGAGGAGAAGGGCTCCTACGACATCATCAACCCCAACGACGATGTCAACATGTCCCAGTCCACCAACGATGCTTACCCAACCGGCTTCCGGTTGGGCCTGTACGCTGCCATCGATGACCTCATCGTGCGCATCGACAGCCTGCGTTCCGCATTCCAGGACAAGGGTAATGAGTTCCAAGACATCCTGAAGATGGGCCGTACCCAGCTGCAGGATGCCGTCCCCATGACCTTGGGCGACGAATTCAAGGGCTTTGCTAATAATCTGAACGAGGAACAGGCCGTTCTGCGCGATGCACAGAGCCGCTTGCTGCAGATCAACCTCGGCGCAACCGCCATCGGTACCGGTGTTAACACTCCAGCCGGCTACCGCCACCAGGTAACCGCCGCATTGTCGGAGGTCACTGGCCTGGAGATGAAGACTGCGAGCGACCTTATCGAGGCTACCTCTGACTGCGGTGCCTATGTATTCTTGCACTCCGCCATCAAGCGCGCTGCCATGAAGCTGTCCAAGATCTGTAACGACCTGCGCCTGCTGTCCTCTGGTCCGCGCGCTGGCCTTGGCGAGATCAACCTGCCAGCCCGCCAGGCAGGTTCCTCCATCATGCCGGGTAAGGTCAACCCAGTCATCCCAGAGGTTGTCAACCAGACCTGCTTCAAGATCTTCGGCAACGACCACGTCGTGACCATGGCTGCAGAGGCAGGCCAGTTGCAGCTCAACGTGATGGAGCCGGTCATCGGTGAGGCGCTGTTCCAGTCCATCCGCATCATGGGCAACGCGGTTGATGCCCTGCGCGAAAAGTGCGTCACCGGGATTACCGCTAACGCCGACGTGTGCCGCCAGTACGTGGAGAACTCCATTGGTATCGTCACCTACTTGAACCCATTCATTGGCCACCACAACGGTGACGAGATTGCCAAGGAATCCCTCAAGACCGGCAAGGGTGTCAAGGAACTCGTCCTGGAGAAGGGCCTTCTGGATGAGGCAACGCTGAACAAGGTTCTGTCGGTAGAAAACCTGATGCACCCAGAGTTTCGCGGTCAGCTTTTCCTCGATGACAACTAAGTAAAGTTCGCGAGCCGGAGTGCTGCATGAGGTGGGCGATGCCCATCCTCATGGTGGTGCCCACCATTCCGCACACACCGTGCTGTTTTTCCGTGGAAAGCGGAAAAGTACTCCATGGTGTGTGCGGTCTCTTTCGTGAATGCCTGAGCTAACGTCTCCCGTTTCCATAGTGCAGCGGCATGGAAATATACCGAACGGTTTATAACGCGAGGTAGAACACATGTGGGAAGCAACACAAACGGGCAGAATGCGTAAATAAAACAACATATTCAAGGCAAAATAGAAATGTAAGGGTGGTCCACGACCGGCATGCTGATGTGTGTCCACCACGTGTAGTTGAGAACGTGTGGAGTGTATCCATGGTTATTATTCATATTGTCATCGTTCTCGCGGCCATTATCTTAGGTGCGAGAATTGGGTCCATAGGCATCGGCATGGCCGGTGGCCTAGGCGTTCTCCTTTTGGGCGTTGCGGGAGTTCCCGTAACTAGGGAAGACATTCCGTTCGACGTCATCGCCATCATTATGACGGTGATCGCGGCCATCGCCGCGATGCAAAAGGCCGGCGGCATGGACTATTTGGTTCACGTGGCCGAGAAGTTCCTGCGCAAAAACCCCAAGAAGATTACGTTTTACGCACCCATCGTGACCTGGTTGATGACGGTCTTAGCTGGTACCGGGCACACCTCCTTTTCCACGCTGCCGGTCATCGTTGAGGTGGCCAAGGAAGGAAAGGTTCGCCCGTCGCGCCCGCTATCTATCGCGGTCGTCGCCGCGCAGATGGGTATTTGTGCCTCGCCGATTTCTGCTGCAGTTGTCATCCTGGCTGGTCTGCTTGAACCTATGGGGGTGGGGTACCTCCAAGTGCTCGGCGTGTTGATTCCAGCTACCTTTTTGTCCATCTTCCCCGCAGCTTGGCTGGCCAATAAGTTTGGTAAGGAGCTGGAAGATGACCCTGTGTACCAAGAGCGCAAGGCGCAGGGCCTGGTCAAAGAGCCGATTGGTGCTAGCAAATATGAGCCCAAGGAAGGCGCTAAGTCTTCCGTCGTTATCTTCCTTATCGCCATCGTTATCGTCATGGCATGGGCTACCATTTCTTCCGAACAAGTTGGGCTCATCACGGATCCAACGCTGCCGCGCAATGAGGCGATTATGACGGTCATGCTTTCGGCCGCGACGATCATCGTGCTCAAGACCAAGATCCCGGCCGCTGACGTCCTCAATACCCCGGTATTTAAATCGGGCATGTCCGCCTGCATCTGTGTGCTGGGTGTCGCGTGGTTGGGAACCACCCTTATCAACCACTACTTGGACGATATTCAAGCCTTGGCTGGTGACGTCATTGAAGCTTCGCCATGGTTGCTGGCAGTGGTGCTCTTCTTCGCCGCAGCCCTGCTGTACTCGCAGGCTGCTACCACCAAGGCGCTCATGCCCGCCGCGTTGGCGTTGGGAGTAAGCCCGGTTACCGCTGTGGCCGCATTCCCGGCAGTTTCTGCTCTGTTCATCCTGCCTACGTACCCCACGTTGCTGGCAGCAGTCGAAATGGATGATACGGGCACGACCAAGATCGGCAAGGCCGTATTCAACCACCCATTCCTCATCCCTGGCGTGGTCAGCATCGCCGGTTCCGTGCTCCTTGGCTACGCACTCGGCGCGGTAATCATTTAGCGAGTCCTCTAGCTTGCACTCCCAGTGGCGTCTTCTCCGCGGAGAGGGCGCCACTTTTATGTGGAAGCTCCACCATAAGAAATGTTCCGTCTCACACTTCATACCCCCATGCGACTTGGCTTATGCCAGAAATCGGTAGGGTAGGTGCCATGACTACGCAGCCATCCGATGTTGAAATCGCACAAGCCCATAACCTGCAGCCGATTGGGGAGATCGCAGCCAAAGCAGGCATCCCCGAAGATGCAGTAATTCCCTTTGGTTCCACGAAAGCCAAGGTGGATATCACCAAGGTGGACTACGCCAAAGACAAGCGCGGCAAGCTCGTGCTGGTGACAGGAGTCTCCCCAACACCTGCTGGCGAAGGTAAATCCACGGTGCTTATCGGCTTGACCGATGCGCTGGATCAGATCGGGAAGAAGGCTATCGTGGCCCTGCGCGAGCCATCCCAGGGCCCGGTCATGGGCATCAAGGGCGGCGCCGCGGGTGGCGGTTACGCCCAGATTGTGCCGATGGAGGATATCAACCTGCACTTCACCGGTGACTTCCACGCCATTGCCGCGGCAACGAATACGCTGGCGGCCATCATCGACAATCACATCCACCAGGGCAATCAGCTGGGCATCGACCCGCGCCGCGTCACTTGGCAGCGCTGCGTCGACGTGAACGACCGCGCACTGCGCAATGTGGTCACTGGGCTCGGCGGCTCTGCGCACGGCGTACCGGCAGAAACTGGCTTTACCATTACGGCCGCCTCCGAAATCATGGCCATTTTGTGCTTGGCGACGAGCCTCGAAGACCTCAAGCAGCGCCTAGGCGATATCACCGTCGGCTTTACCTATGACCAACGCCCAGTGACCGCGCGCGAGCTCGATGCGGAAGGCGCGCTGACCGCGCTGATGCGCGATGCTTTGAACCCAAACCTCGTGCAAACCCTCGGCGGGGTTCCCGCACTCGTGCACGGTGGTCCTTTCGCCAATATCGCGCACGGCTGCAACTCCTTGCTGGCGACGCAGACCGCGCTGCAGTTCGGCGATATCGTGCTGTCTGAAGCCGGCTTCGGCGCAGATCTTGGCGGCGAGAAGTTTATGGATATCAAGTCCCGGTTTGGTGACCTGGACGTGGCCGGCGCGGTGGTTGTGGCGACGATTCGCTCGCAGAAGTACAACGGGGGCGTTGCCAAGGACAAGCTCACCGAGGAAAACCTCGAGGCGCTGCAGAAGGGCATCGTCAACCTTGAGCGCCACGTAGAAAACCTGCGCAAGTTTGGGATCAAGCCCGTCGTCGCGCTGAACCTCTTCTGGTCCGATACCGAGGCGGAGCGCCAGTTCATGCGCGATTGGGCTAAGGACTTCGGCGTGGCGCTAGAAGAGGCCAACGTCTGGGCCGAAGGCGGCGCGGGAGCGACGAAGCTGGCCGACACCCTGTTGGAGAACCTCGAGGGCGGCGCGCAGCAGCTCTACGATCCAGAAGAAGGCATCGAGGCCTCCATCGAGACCATCGCCCGCGAGATCTACCGCGCGGACCGCGTGGAATACGGCTCCAAGGCCGTGAAGGACTTGCAGTACATCAAGGACAATGGCTGGGATAAACTGCCCGTAGTCATTTCCAAGACGCAGTATTCCTTCTCCGATGAAGCAACGGCATTGGGTGCCCCGGAAGGACACACGCTGCACGTGCGCGAGCTGCTGCCGCGCACCGGTTCCGGGTTCATTGTGGTGCTGACCGGCAACGTGATGACCATGCCGGGCCTGCCTAAGAAGCCGGCGGCCAATAATATCGACGTCGCCGCCGATGGCACGGTATCCGGACTGTTCTAAAAGGAGCTAATCCGCCGCGGAGCCCGGCCACCCCGGGTACTCCGGCGGCGTGCCGCCAAATTCGGGGCAGATCGCCTGATGCGCGCACCAATTACAGAGCTTGGAGCGCTTCGGGCGAAAATCCCCGGCGCGCCCATCGGCCTCAATCTTGGCCCACAGTTGGCCTAGATCGCGCTCGAAGTATTCGAGTTCTTCCTGGGTAGGAGCTAAAAACATCGAGTCCAGCACCTTGAGATACATCAGCCGCAGTTGGTGAGGGATGATGCCCAGCAGGCGCCAGTACACCAGGGCGTAAAAGCGCATCTGGAATTGGGCGCTCTGGGAAAACCGGGGTGCTGGTTTCTTTCCCGTCTTATAATCCACGACGCGCACCTCGCCGGTGGGGGCGCGGTCCACGCGGTCAATAAACCCGCGCACGGGTACGCCATTGGGCAGGACCGTATTGACATACATCTCGGTTTCTTGGCAGTCGAAGCCCTGCGGGTTTTCCATCTGAAAATAGCCCTTGAGCAGCTCGCGGGCGGCGACGAAGAAGTCATACGTCTCTTCTTCGGGCACGAGCTCGAGCAGTTCAGCGTCCTCTTCTGTCATCGCGGCCCAGCTCGGTTTGATCATCTTTACCGCTGCTGGGTAGGTGCGCTCTTCACGCGGGAGCTTATGCGTTTCTTCTAGGACCGCGTGGACCAGGGTTCCCTTAACTTGGGCGATGGTCTTGGGCTCGGGAATCTTGTCGATGGCCCGGAAACGGTAGAGCAGCGGGCACTGCTGGTAGTCGGAGGCGCGCGAGGGCGACAGGGCAAGGGGACGGGGGCGGGGAGTTGATGTAGTAGCCATGGTGTATCTAGCCTATCGCTGATCGTTTCGTGGCAAGCTAGAAGGCATGAGTTATACCGATAAGTTCCTTGATTTCTTGGCGGCCTCGCCGTCGTCGTACCACGCCGCGCATGAGGTAGCGCGCCAGCTGCAAGAATCTGGCTTCCAGGTTCAGGATGAGCGCGAGGACTGGTCGGCCGCACCAGGCGGGCACGTCATGGTCCGCGGCGGTGCGGTTGCCGCGTGGTACGTGCCGGAAGGCGCCGATAAGAACTCCGGTTTCCGCATCGTTGGCTCGCATACTGATTCGCCGGGGCTGGCGCTCAAGCCCACGCCCGATTTTTCGGCTGTAGGTTGGCAACAGGTCGCGGTGGAAATCTACGGCGGTGCCTTGCTGCACACGTGGTTTGATCGTGAACTTACCGTCGCCGGCCAGGTGGTGACCACGGATGGGCGCCAGCACCTCGTGAATACGGGTCCAGTCCTGCGCCTTCCTTCGCTGGCCATTCACTTGTACCGCAAGGATGAGTTCAAGCCGGACCGCCAAAAGCACATGCAGCCGGTGCTGACGGTCGGCGATGAAGAGGCGTCGATCCTGCAGGTGGTGGGGGAGCAGGCGGGCATCGCCAAGCAGGATATTGCTTCCTTCAACCTGATTACCGCCGATGCCGCCCGGGGTGCCGTCTTTGGCGCGGGCGAAAAGTTTATCGCGGCTGGCCGCATGGATAACCTATCTTCGGTGCACGCCTCGCTGGAGGCCATGCAAAGCGCTGCGCAGGACTATGACGGCTCCGATATTTTGGTCATGATGGCCTTTGACCACGAGGAAGTGGGCTCGAGTTCCCGCTATGGTGCCGCCGGACCGATCCTGCAGGACGTGCTAACCCGCACCGCCCGCGCGCTGGGGGCTAATGAGGAAGAGCGATTCCAGATGTTCGCTCGCTCCAGCTGCGTGTCTGCCGATGCCGCGCACTCGGTGCACCCCAATTACGCGGATAAGCACGACCCCACCCACCAGCCGATCATTGGGCAGGGCCCAGTGACCAAGATCAACGGCAACCAGCGCTACGCCTCAGATGCACAGACGATTGCTCTGTGGGAGACCGCGTGTGCCAAGGGTGGGGTTCCGGTGCAGCGTTTCGTGGGCAATAACGATGTGCCGTGCGGCTCGACCATCGGCCCGATTACCGCAACGCGGCTGGGTATCGACACCGTCGATGTGGGCGTGCCGATGCTGTCGATGCACTCCGCGCGCGAGATGGTGGGCGAGCAGGACCAAATATGGCTCTCGCGGGCTCTTGAGGCATACTTGAAGGGTTAGTACCCACAACCTCGAGGAGTTTTGCGGCATGGCTTATTCTGGCCCCTTTTCCTATGGCGACCGCGTGCAGCTGACGGACGCCAAGCGGCGCCACTACACGGTCATTTTGAAAGAAGGAGGCCAGTTCCATTCCCATAAAGGCATAATCAACCACGATGACATCATGGGGATGGATGAAGGTTCCGTCATCGAGTCCACCCTGGGCTCGTCCTTCCTGCTCTTCCGCCACCTCATGGTGGATCACGTCTTATCGATGCCGCGCGGTGCCGCCGTCATTTATCCCAAGGACGCCGCACAAATCTTGGTCGAGGGCGATATCTTCATGGGCGCCCGCGTGCTTGAGGCCGGTGCGGGCTCCGGCGCCTTGTCGATGTCCCTCCTGCGCGCCGTGGGCCCCGAAGGCCACGTCTATTCCTATGAAATCCGCGATGATCACCTGGAGTACGCGGTCGATAACGTCGAGGAATACTTTGGCGCTCGCCCCGAGTGGTGGTCGCCGCGCCTAGGCGATCTCGGTGATGTCACCGCTGAGGACCTCGGTGGCCCCGTCGACCGCATCATCTTGGACATGCTGGAGCCTTGGGAGAACCTGGAGACCGTGCGCGATCTGCTGATCCCTGGCGGCGTGTTCATGACCTATGTGGCAACGGTCCCGCAGCTGATGAAGGTCATGGAGGGCATCCGTGAGCTACAATGCTTTACCGAACCGAAGGCGTGGGAATCCCTCGTGCGCGAATGGAAGGTAGAAGGCTTAGCCACCCGCCCGGAGCACCGCATGAACGCGCACACCGCATTCCTAATTTGGACTAGGCGGCTTGCCGATGGCGTCACCCCACCGCGCCCCCAGCGCCGCGCCCGCAAATAAGGTGCACAGTTTTAAGTACACGGGTGTAATTAAATACTAAAGTGGCCTCGCTCATACCTTGTCGCGCGTTAAAGTGGTGTGCATGGATGAAGCCACGGATAATAAGCGGCAACTCAGCCAGCTTGCTGCGCGCAACCAAAAGCTGGTGGAGCTACTACAGAAATCGCGCGCCGAGCTCGAGCAGTTATTTGCTGAGGTCAATGCGCTTGCAGAGCCAGCCTCTACTTACGGCGTCTTTTTGGCCTACTCGCCGCACCAAAGCGAGGTAGGCACCACCGCGGAGGTCTATACTAACGGCCGCGTCATGCAGCTCAAGGTCTCCCCCAACGTGGAGCCGGGCAGCCTGCAGGTGGGCCAACAGGTTCGGCTGGGCGATGGCTTCGTGGTCGTCGAAGGCTGCGCCCCAACGAGCACCGGCGAACTTGCCACCGTGGTCGAGCGCTTGGACCAGCGCCGCGCCGTCGTGGCTAATTCCGCGGGGGATAACCGCGTCGTCCTGCTCGCACAGGCGCTGCAAGAAAGCGTGCGCGCGGGCGAGGTCGTGCTGCTGGATACCAAGGCTTCCGTGGCCGTGGAAAAGGTGGACCAGGCAGAGGTTTCCCAGCTTTCGCTGGAAGAAGTACCCGATGTGCGCTATGAGGACATCGGTGGCTTGAATGAGCAGATTTCGCAGATCCGCGATTCCGTCGAGCTGCCCTTTATCCACCCCGAGCTCTACCGGCAATATGGGTTGCAACCGCCCAAGGGCGTATTGCTTTATGGCCCACCCGGCTGCGGAAAGACGCTCATTGCTAAGGCCGTGGCGAACTCCCTGTCTACCCAGATGGGGGGAAATGGCTCCAGCTACTTCCTTAATGTCAAGGGCCCAGAGCTGCTGAATAAGTACGTCGGCGAAACCGAACGCCGCATTCGGCTTATCTTTGAGCGCGCCCGCGAGCTCGCCCAGGCCAGCGCGGATCGCCCCGTGGTCATCTTCTTTGACGAGATGGAATCCATTTTCCGCACCCGCGGATCCGGGGTTTCGTCTGATATGGAAACCACCGTCGTTCCCCAGCTGCTGACGGAGCTCGATGGCGTGGAGGGCCTCAGCAATGTGGTCATCATCGGCGCCACCAACAGGGAAGAGCTCATTGACCCCGCCATCATGCGCCCGGGCAGGCTGGATATGAAGGTGCGCATCAATCGCCCCACCAAGCGCGGCGCGCGCGAGATCTTCGCCCGCCACTTCGATCCCTCCATTCCACACGTGGGCGATATTGACGAGCTCATCGGCGATGCCGTAGATGAGCTCTATAGCGATAGGCCTTTTGCCCAGCTGCACTTTAGCAATGGGCAGCGCCAGGTCCTGCACTACCGCGATTTCGTCTCTGGCGCGATGATTGCCAATATCTTGGCCCGGGCTAAGAAGCTAGCCATCAAGGAGGCTTTATCGGACCACGGTGCGCAGCGCGCCGCGGAGGAAGGCGATGGGGGCGTTAAAGGGGGCATCGGCAAGCAGCACCTGCGTGCCGCCATCGCCGCCGAGCAGGCGGAATCGGAATACATGCCCACCTCAACCAACCCCGAGGAATGGAGCAAGATTGTTTCCGCGGATCACGGCGGATCGCGTGTGACCAGTGTGGAACTTTTAAGCGGAAGGAGCTGTACGTGGCCCGCGTGCTAGGAACGGAAACGGAATACGGCATTTCTACGCCGGATTCGCCGGAGGAATCCCCAATCATCACCTCGACCCACGCGGTGGTGGCCTATGCAGCGCTGTACACGGGCGCGCGTTCGCGCTGGGATTTTGCGGAAGAACATCCCTTGCGAGATTCCCGCGGTTTTGACCTCAAGCGCTACGATACGGTTCCCGTGGTAGACCCCAATGCGGTTGGTGTGGCCAATGTTGTCACCCCGAGCGGGGCGCGGTTCTATGTGGACCATGCCCACCCCGAGTACTCGGCGCCGGAATGCACGAATGCTTGGGACGCGACGCTCTATGACGCCGCCGGCGATCACACGCTACTGCAGGCCAGGGATGCCGTCGCTGAGCTGACGGAACAGGGAAAGTCCGTCTTGGCGGACCGGCAGCCGTGCTCGCCGCTGCGGTTGTACAAGAACAACGTTGATGGCAAGGGCGCCAGCTACGGTTCGCATGAAAATTATCAGTACGCCCGCAGCACCGATTTTTCGGTCATGGCCCAGGCGCTGATTCCCTTCTTCGTGGCCCGGCAGGTCGTTATCGGTGCTGGGCGCATGGGCCGCGGGGAGTTTGGGGAGGAACCGGGGTTCCAGATTTCCCAGCGCGCGGACTATATCGAGCAGGAAATTTCCCTGGAAACCACGCTCAACCGCGGCATTATCAATACCCGCGATGAGCCCCATGCCATCCACGATGACTTCGGCCGCCTGCACGTCATTATCGGCGATGCGAATATGTCGCAGACCTCGACGCTGCTGAAATTGGGCATGACCTCGCTGGTGCTCGATGCCATTGAGGCCGGCACGGACTTTAGCGATTTGCGCCTTGCCGATGCCGTCGCGGAGGTGCCCCTGGTAAGCCGCGACCTCGAATTGCGCCACCAGCTCACGCTTGCCGATGGCCGCGAGCTCACCGCCCTCGAGCTGCTCGCCGAATACCGCCGCCGCCTGCAGCCGGAGACTTCCGCCGACCACAAGGTGCTGGCGGCCTGGGACGAGGCGGTAGGGCTGCTTGCCGATGACCCCCTCAAGGCCGCCCACCTCCTAGATTGGGTGGCCAAGTACCGGTTAATCAAGAGCTACCTCGACCGCGGCATCGCCCCAGATGACCCCAAGCTGCGCCTTATCGACCTGCAATATGCCGAAATCGATCCGGCGAAGTCGCTGCACTATGCGCTGGTGCGCAAGGGCCAGATGCGCCAGCTCTTTAGCGCCGAGGACCTGCGACGGGCCGCGGCCGAGCCGCCTACCGACACCCGTGCATATTTCCGCGGGCGCATAACGCAGAAATTCGGCGAAGATATCATCGCCGCCAGTTGGCAAAGTCTCACCCTGCGCTGTGGTAACACAGGCGGGCCATCTCGAAACGGAGTCTGGGCTACCGTGGCCATGGATGATACCCGTGGCCTCACCCGTGCGGACTGCGAAGGCATCATCGAGGGCGCCAGCAGCGTAGAGGAGTTACTTGAAGGGCTTGCTGCCATCGGCATCCAGCCCGAGTATCGTAAGTAATGATCACCTAATATGAGGAAAGGATGACACCGTGTCCACTTCGAATCGCCAGGTCAGTAGCAATAATGGGGGAAATGGCCCCGAGTCAGAGGAAGAATTTACCGCTACCCAGCTCAATATCAACACCTCCGGCACCGATGATCTCTTGGATGAGATCGATGGCCTGCTAGAAAATAACGCGGAAGAATTCGTCCGCTCGTACGTCCAAAAGGGCGGACAGTAGGCGTGGAATCCACCCGTCCCGTTTTTGCTCGGCGGATCATGGGCATCGAAACCGAGTACGGCCTGTCCACGGCGACGCCGAAGAGCCAGCGGGCATTAAGCCCCGATGAGGTTGCGCGCGTGCTCTTCCGGCCGATCGTGGAAAAATACGCCTCGTCCAATATTTTTGCCACCAATGCCAGCCGCCTGTACCTCGACGTCGGCTCGCACCCTGAGGTAGCCACCGCCGAGTGCGATAGCCTCAGCCAGCTCATCGCCCATGAATGCGCCGGTGACCGCGTGATGAACCGCCTGGCCCTGCAGGCGGAAGACGCTTTGGCCGAAGAAGGAAACGAGCGCGCGGTCTACCTTTTTAAGAACAACGTGGATTCCGCCGGGCACTCCTTTGGTTGCCATGAGAATTACCTTATTAGCCGGCACATGGTGCTCAAAGACCTGGGCGTAGCGCTCTTGCCGTTCTTGATTACCCGCCAACTTATCTGCGGGGCGGGAATGGTGCAGCCTGCCAAGGGCGACCAACCCGCGCAATTCCTCTTATCCCAGCGCGCCGATCAGGTATGGGAGGGCGTATCGTCCGCGACCACCCGCTCCCGGCCCATCATCAATACCCGCGATGAGCCGCATGGGGATTCCAAGCGCTTCCGCCGCATGCACATCATCGTGGGCGATTCCAATATGGCAGAGCCCACCATCGCATTGAAGGTCGGCTCCACCCTGCTCATGTTAGAGATGCTGGAGGCAGGCTTCGAGCTGCCCGAACTCGAGATCGCAGATCCAATCCACCACATCCGCTCCATCGCACGCGATGTGACCGGCTCTACGCCGCTGCCGCTTGTTAGCGGGGGAACCATTACCGCCTTGGAGGTCCAGCAGCGGCTCTGCGCGCGGGCGCGCGATTGGCTCGCTCACCGCGAAGATGCCGGCACGCCCACGGCGGAATTAGAACGCGTCGTTGACCTGTGGGAGCGCATCCTGCACGCCATCGAGACCGGAGACTTTTCCGGAGTGAACCGCGAGATTGATTGGGTGATCAAGCTCGAGCTGCTCGAGCGCTACCGCTCCCGCTTGGGCGGTGACTGGGCGCATCCGAAGCTGACGCAGGTCGATATGACCTATCACGATATCCGGCCTGGGAGAGGCTTATATGACGTGCTGCTGCGCCGTGGGATGATCGAGCGCTGGATTGATGATGAGTCCATCGAGCGCGCGGTATCGGCCGCGCCGCCGACTACGCGCGCGGCTTTGCGCGGAAAGTTCCTAGCTGCGGCCGAAGAATGCGGCGCGCACGTGACCGTGGATTGGACGCGGCTGAAGGTTAACCGCCCAGAACCGCGCACCGAGGAACTGCTCGATCCCTTCGCGTCCACCGATCCGCGCGTTGAGGCATTGCTAGACTATATGCACGATAATCACGCCTAGGGCGTGCACATTGAGCACTGGGGAGAGTAGACAACGTGGTGGCATCACGATCCACGCCGAGCCGGCAGGATGCGGCGGTAGAAAGGCTCACCAACCTATCCTTTGCGCTGCAAGGAGCGGCGAATTCGGGTGGTTCACCTGACCGCTCCGCGGCCTGGATCCGCAGCCACGTCGCAGGTTATAGCGATAAGTCCGACGAGGCTTTCACCAAGGCACTGGGCCGCGATATCGCCACCTTGCAACGCGCCGGAGTCCCCATCGTGCACACCGGTGGGGAAGACGGTGTCTCGTACCGCCTCGACCAAAGCAATTACCAGCTCCCGCCGGTGGAATTTTCACCGGAAGAAGCGATGGTGCTTGGCATCGCAGGGGGAGTGGGAACCCCTGGTGGATTGAGCGATTTCTCCCTGTCCGGGTGGACCAAGATTGCCGCTTCGGGGGCCTCCCGCAACCTGGAGGGTGCCCCCGTATATACCGCGGTCAATGACATCACCCGGCTCGCCCCCGAAGTCATCACCTTCGTCCTCGCCGCCGTGCGAAATAAAGTGCGCATCACCTTTTCCTACCGCCCCCATCCGGCGGCTGAGACAGTGCGCCGGACCATGGATCCCTGGGGAGTGGTCAACCACCAAAGTCGCATTTATATTGTTGGCTTCGATGTTGACCGCGCAGCCCCGCGCGTCTTCCGGGCCTTAAGGCTTTCCGATATCAAGCGGTCCCACCAGCCGGCTGAGCACATCGAGCCGACGGTGGACATCGACAAGCTCGTCAAAGAGGCGCTACAACGCGGCGAAAAGGTGGATGCGACCCTGTATATTCCAGAGGGTCAAGCCCAAGAGCTAGAAAGCGTGGGCACGCGCACCGCCGATGGCACCGTAGTGCTTACCGGGGTCCAGAAGGATTGGTTGGTGCGCAGCGCAGCGGGCTATGCCCCAGAAGTAAAAGTGCTCGATCCCCCCGAGGTGCGCACTGACATCATTAATCTATTGCGCGCAGCCGCCAACCACAATGGAGCTGAGTAAACCAATGGCCGATGGATCTCATAAACTGCAAGCGCTCGTCCGGTCGCTCAACCTCATCCCGTATTTTCAAAACCATCCGGATAAAACCCCGATGGAGGCGGCCGCGGATTTGGGGATGGACCCAGGAGAGCTAAAAGATGCCGTGGACCGGCTATTTTGCTCTGGGACTGGCCGCAATACCGAAGAGCTCATCGATCTCTCTTTCAGCTACCGCGATGGGGTCACCATCTACAATGACCAAGGCTTGGGGCAAGCATTGCGGCTTACGCCGACTGAGGCGGGCGCGCTCTTACTTACCCTAGAATCCCTCGAGGCTATGCCTGGGCTGCTGGATGCGCGGGCGATTAAGACGGCCGCGGAGAAATTGCGCTCCATTATGGATGAGCGCACGCTGAGTATCTATGACACGTTATCGACGGTGGACCCGCAAGAATCCGATATCCAGGCAACCTTAAACCGCGGGCTCAATGAAAAACGGCGCATCCGGATGCGCTATTGGAGTGCTTCATCTAATAAGGAAACCGAGCGCCTAGTTGATCCGGCTCGGATCTTCATCGTGGATGCCGAGCCTTATCTCGCGGCATGGGAAGAAGAAAAGCAGGGGCATAGGACCTTCCGCATCGACCGCATCAAGCATGCCGAGTTGACCGAGGAAACTGCTCATCCGCGCCTCAAGGAGCTGGATTTCGACGCTGCAGCACCCTTTAATTTAGGTACGGCGGATTCCGTGGAATTAATCATTCATGAAGAATTCACTTGGCTTGCAGAATACTACGATATGCAACTAAGCAAACGCCTAAAAAACGGCACTGTAGCTGCAACGATGCAGGTAGGATCGGTGGATTGGCTGGTTCGTTTCGCCCTCGGGCAGGCCGATAGGTTACGCGTTATAGCCCCTCAATCTATTGTGAATCTCATTGCGGAACGCGGAAATGCCGCGTTGAAGGGCTATACTTAAAATTCAGTTACTGCACGCACATGCGTCTTAAAATTGCCTCGCGAATTCTCCCCGCGAAGGGAGAGAGCGCGGCGGCCATCTGGCGCAGGCAAAGAAGAACCGAAAGAGGATCTTATGACCTTAGGACCATTGGAAATCGGCCTGATTGTTCTCGTCATCATCTTGCTATTTGGCGCGAAGAAACTGCCCGATCTTGCTCGTTCCATGGGCCGCTCGATGCGCATTTTCAAATCTGAGGTCAATGAAATGCAATCGGAGGACACCAAGCGCTCTGAGGCTCAAGCTCAATTGAGCCAGAAGCGCCAGCAGTCCGATGAGGAGTTCTGGAACCGCCCAGATATGCAACCTGGCCACCAGCAGGGAAACACTTCTTCTCAGAATTAGCGCCTTCTGCCTGCTAGAAATGCGAACACGCTTTGCTTATGTACTCGCCAGCCGTGCCGGCGCGCGGCATCCAGATACCGAGTGAGCAGGGTAGTGTTCGCTCTTGTGCGTTGAAAGAGCCAAATTGATGTCCTCACAGTCCCACCCTGTCGGTGAACAAGGATCCCGCGTGCGCCGCAAGCGGCGAGGTTTTTCACGCAAGCCCAAGAATCCAACGGGCGAGATGACCTTAGTGCAGCACCTGCAAGAGCTGCGGCGAAGGATCATTATTTCCTTGTTGGCCTTGGTTATCGGTGCGATCATCGGTTTCATTTGGTACCAGCAGGCGCCCTTCCGGATTCCGCCGCTGGGAGAAATTCTGCGCGAGCCTTATTGCTCATTGCCGGAAGATAAGCGGGCCAATTTCAATAACGATGGCGAATGCCGCTTGCTTGCCACCAGCCCCTTCGAGATGCTCATTTTGCGTCTGAAGGTCGGTGCTTTGGCCGGTACGGTGATTTCGTCCCCTGTCTGGCTCTACCAGGTGTGGGCATTCATTGTCCCAGGCCTGCATAAGAACGAGCGCCGCTATACCTTGAGCTTCGTCGTTGTGGCCGTCTCACTCTTCCTGGCGGGCGCCGTCTTGGCCTACTTCATCTTGTCCGTGGGCTTGGAATTCCTCATTGGTATCGGCGCTGAGTATCAAACCGCAGCATTAACCGGTGAGCGATATTTTTATTATCTTTTGGCGATGTTGCTCATCTTCGGCATCAGCTTCGAGGTTCCACTTTTGGTGGTCTCGCTCAATCTCATTGGTATCTTGGAATACAACCACGTCAAGGACAAGCGCCGCATTATCATCGTCGTGGTTATGATCTTCGCTGCTTTGGTGACGCCAGGCCAAGAACCGTTTAGCATGCTGGTCTTATCCGCCTGCCTCTTGCTGCTTATCGAGATTGCCTTCCAGTTCTGCCGCATTCACGATAAACGCCAGAACCGGCAGCGCCCTGAGTGGATGGATCTTGATGATGAATCCGCGTCCGCGCTTGATGAGGGCCCCACGGGCGTGGGTGGACCCGCGCCTGTCGATGCCCCATCGGGCGTGTATGCCTCCCCAAAGCCCACGGCACCTAGCGCGTCATCGCAGACTGTCCGCGCGGAAAAGCGGGCGGCGGATAGCACTTCGCAGCAGGCTGGGGATCGCAAGGGGCCGCCACGGCCTACCGATGAAGGCGGCTTTTTCGACGATGTGCTTTAAGCACGGGTAGCCTTGTGAGATATGACTGAAACTCACCTGGATACCTTCGCTGCCGGCCTCCCATACCCCTTGGATGAGTTCCAGGTGCAGGGGTGTGAGGCGGTAGAAAGTGGCCAAGGTGTGCTCGTTTGCGCCCCTACTGGCGCAGGTAAAACCGTCGTTGGCGAGTTTGCCGTTTCTTTGGCCTTAAGCCGCGGCACTAAGTGCTTTTATACCACCCCGATTAAGGCGCTAAGCAACCAGAAATACCACGATCTCGTCGCTGAGCACGGCGAGGATGCCGTTGGTCTGCTTACTGGCGATGTCTCCATTAACTCCGATGCAGAAATCGTCGTCATGACCACCGAAGTGCTGAGGAATATGATCTACGCGGATTCGCCCGCGCTGGATAGGCTTACCCACGTGGTCATGGATGAAATCCACTTCCTTGCAGATGCCTCCCGCGGTGCGGTCTGGGAAGAAGTCATTTTGAACTTGGCGGACCACGTATCCATCATTGGTCTATCTGCCACCGTGTCCAATTCCGAGGAATTCGGTGAATGGCTCGCTACCGTCCGCGGAGATACCTCTGTCATTGTGACCGAACACCGGCCGGTTCCGCTCGATCAATGGATGATGTTGGGCCGCAAGATTTATCCGCTCTTTGAACCGGAATCCGGCGGCCAGGTCAATTCTGAGTTAGAGCGCCGCATTCAGCGCTTGGAGGCGGGCGATAGCGATGATGCGCGCGCGGACTATAAATCCGGCAAGGGTTTTCGCGCGAGGGCGCGCCACAAGGGCGGCGGGCGCAGCGATTTTCATGGGAAGGCCGGCGGTCGTTCCGGTTCTTCTCGCCCGCAGGATCGCTACCGTCCCTTAGGGCGCCCGGAGGTGCTCAAGGTGCTGCAATCGCAAGATATGCTGCCCGCGATTACCTTTATTTTTTCCCGCGCCGGTTGCGACGGCGCGCTCTATCAGTGCCTGCGCAGCAGGATGGTGCTGACGACGCAAGAAGAAGCAGAAGAAATCAAGGCCATCGTCGATGCCGGCGTCGAGGGCATCCCAGAAGAAGACCTCCAGGTCCTAGACTTTCGGCGGTGGCGCGAAGCGCTCTCGCGTGGTTTTGCTGCCCACCACGCAGGGATGCTGCCGGCATTTCGCCACATCGTAGAAGAACTCTTTGTTCGCGGCTTGGTGCGCGCCGTATTCGCTACCGAGACCCTCGCCTTAGGCATTAATATGCCCGCCCGCACGGTGGTGCTCGAAAAGCTCATTAAGTTCAATGGCGAAGCACACGTGGACCTCACGCCAGGCCAATACACGCAGCTGACTGGGCGCGCTGGCCGGCGCGGAATCGATACCCTGGGCAACGCGGTCGTGCAGTGGGCACCGGCTATGGATCCGCGTTTTGTCGCCGGTTTGGCTTCGACGCGCACGTATCCACTCATTTCTACGTTTGCACCGGGCTATAACATGGCCATTAACCTGCTGGGCATGCTCGGTTTTGAAGACTCGCTGCGGCTGCTGGAAAAGTCCTTCGCACAATTCCAAGCCGATGGCTCCGTGGTGGAAGAAACCCGCGAATTAGAACGCGCGGAGCATCGCGTGCGCGAGTTGCGGGAGCAGCTTGACGATGCCGTCGATGCCCTCGCACCACCAGCTAAGGACGGCGAAGATCCCGCTGAGGTGCTCATGGATTATATCCGGTTGCGCCGCGAGCTAACGGCAGAAGAAAAACAATCCAAGGTTGATAAGGAACACCAACGCACCCAGGAAGTAGTCGCGGTGCTAGCCCGCCTGCAATTGGGCGACGTCATCGCGATTGCCGGAAAGAAACGGCCCACCCTTGCCGCGGTGGTCAACCCGGCCAACCAGACTGAGGATCCACGTCCGTGGGTGACCACGGAATCTGGGTGGTCTGGGCGCATCGATGCCACCGGGATTAGCAATCCACCGATTCAGCTGGGCCGTATTAAGATCCCGAAGCCGGTGCGGAAGAATCCGCGGCGCAATACCAAGTACATCCAGGATGTCTTCCGCCGCGAAAAGTTTGATCGTCCGAAGCGGATGAAGTCGAAACCACGCCTGCGACCAAATAAGCGGGTAGGCGAGTTGCGCGATGCCATTCGCGAGCACCCTGCACACGAGTGGCCCGCCACCGATAGGGAGCAGCTAGCCGGCGTGGCGCAGAAGTTGGCGCGGCGCGAGCGCGACCTTGAAAAGCTGCAGGCCAAGGTGAATAAGGCGACCGATACGCTGGGTCGCACCTTTGAACGCATCGTGGATCTGCTCGCGGAGATGGACTATGTCGAGTTCTCTGGTGCCGGCAGCGATCGCACGCCGGTCATTACTGAGGAAGGCGAGCGCTTGGCAAAGATCCATAGCGAATCCGATCTGCTCGTTGCCCAATGCCTGAAGCGCGGCATTTGGGATGAGCTGGATCCGGCGGAATTGGCCGGCGTTGCTTCCCTGTGCTGCTTTGAAAACAGGAAGGCCACTGGGGGCCAGCCGGAGGCGGCAACGGACCGCATGGCCGATGCCATGAATGCGACCTGGCGCATCTATACCGAGCTCAGCGCGGATGAACGGCGCCACCGCCTGCCGCCAACGCGCGAGCCAGAAGCCGGTTTTGCGCTGGCCATTCACCAGTGGTCGGCGGGTGCGCCCTTGGGCTATTGCATGGCGGCGGCCAATGAAGCGGGAGCGGAGCTTACCCCCGGTGACTTTGTGCGGTGGTGCCGCCAAGTTGTGGACCTACTGCAGCAAATCGCCAAGACTGGCTACGATGGCCAGATCCAGCGCAATGCGCGCCGCGCAATCGATGCCATCCAGCGCGGGGTCGTCGCGATCGGGGCTTAAGCTAGCCCGTCCTACCGGCTAGTAGACTGTGGGGCATGACTACTCAGGCTTTTTCTCCCGAAGTGTATTCGCGCCGGCTCGCGGCCGCGCAGGAAGCGGCCGCCCAGCAGGGCATTGACCTTTTGCTGATTGGCACCGGCCCCGATTTCGCCTACCTGACCGGTTCGTGGGTATCGTCCCACGAACGCCTGACGGTGCTGGCCGTTCCCCAGAGCGGCACGCCGTGGATCGTCTCGCCGAATACGGATATTACGGATATTAAATCGGCGCCCGTCGGCAAGCTCGATGTGGAGCTGCGCGGGTGGAATGACGGCGATAATCCCTACGAGCTCGCCCTCAAGGGCGCTGCGTCAATTAAGAAGGTCGCGCTGGGCCAATCCCTAACGGCGGATCATATCCTGCAGTTCCAGGGGCTCGTATCTGATGCGGACTACGTTCTTGCCACCTACGCGCTGGCAGAGCTGTTTACCCGCAAGGACCAAGCAGAAATCGCGGAGCTGCGCAAAGCCGGCCAAGCCATCGACGCCGTGCACGCCAAGGTCCCCGAGCTTCTGCAGCCCGGCCGCACCGAGGCCGAGGTGGCCCATGAACTGGAAAAGCTCATCCTCGAAGAGCATTCCATCATTGACTTCGTCATCGTGGGGTCCGGCCCGAATGGCGCCAATCCGCACCACAGCTTCTCCGACCGGAAGCTGGCTGCGGGCGAGCCCGTCGTCGTGGATCTCGGCGGCACCCTGCCCTCCGGCTACCACTCCGATTGCACCCGCACCTACGTCGTAGGCGGCGATCTCAGCCAGGCGCCGCAGGACTTCCAGGACGCCTATGCTGTGCTTTACGATGCCCAAGCGGCCGCCCGCGCCGCCGCCAAGCCCGGCAGCACGGCCGAGGAAATCGACGGGGTTGCTAGGAAGGCTATTGCCGATGCCGGCTGGGGCGATAAATTCGTCCACCGCACCGGCCACGGTATTGGTCTCTCGACCCACGAGGAGCCCTTCATCATGGAGGGCAATGACCTGCCGCTGGAAGAGGGCATGGCCTTTTCCATCGAGCCGGGCATTTACCTGGAGGGCCAGTGGGGCATGCGCCTCGAGGACATCGTGGTACTTACCAAGGATGGCTACGAGTCCCTCAACGTCGTCGAACGCGAAGTGCGCTAAGTGGCTGGCGTACTGATCCTGGGCGGGCGCAGCGATATCGGCGGCGAAATTGCCCAGCGCGTGGCCCGCGGCAACGACATCGTCCTCGCTGCGCGCGGGACGCATGGGCTTGAGGAGATTACCTCCCAGCTAGAGGCCGCTGGTGCGCGCAGCGTCCACCAGCTTTCCTTTGACGCGGAGGACTTTTCCCAGCACCGCCAAATCTTTGCCGAGGCCAAGGAACGCGTCGGCGCCATTGAGCTGACGGTGGTCGCCTTTGGCATCTTGGGGGATCAAGATAGCGCGGAAACCGATCCTGCCCACGCGGCACAGATCGCCACCATCGACTACACCGCCCAGGTCTCCGTGCTGACGGTGGCGGCGCAGTCGATGCCGCGCGGCCACATCGTGGCCTTTTCTTCCATCGCTGGGTGGCGAGCGCGGCGCGCCAATTATGTCTACGGTTCCACCAAGGCCGGGCTGGATGCTTTCTGCCAGGGCTTTGCGGACAGGCTGCACGGCAGCGGGCTCGGCCTGATTACCGCGCGCCCCGGGTTCGTCATCGGATCCATGACCCAAGGAATGAAGCCAGCGCCGCTGTCGGTGCGGCCAGGCGATGTCGCCGATGCCGTCGTTGCCTGCATAGATAACGATGACCGCCGCGGTCAGGCGCGCAGCCACACCCTGTGGATCCCAAGGGCGCTGCAAGCCTTGGCATGGGTCATGCGGTTGGTGCCCCGACCCATCTGGCGGCACATGCCGCGTTAGTCGGCCTCATCCTCCCGCAACAGGGGCGAGTTGATGTCGAAGATGAAACCGCGCGGGGCGAGCACGCGAAGGACAACCTCAGCATCGCCCTCTGCGATGTCGTGAAAGACTAAGCCACCCCACGGGGTGACCGTGATGTTCACCTCGAGCTGGCCGATAAGCTGCGCGAACTGCGCCGGGATGGCGCCTTGGTAGACCCCCGCGCCAAGGTCGACCACGCCTTCTGCCTGGTGCTCGTCCAACCAGCCAATGGGCCCAGGTTCTGCGTTAAGCTCCGCGTCACTTGTCACACCGCCCTTCGTCTCGGTGCTTTGTGCACCGAGGCGTTGGAGGTGGGCTGCGGCATCGGCAAGCGAGAGGCCTGCGGTAGGGATGTCGGCGGCGGGGGACTGGGTGATATTCAAGGTGGCATCGTCAAGCAGACGCATGCTGACCTGCGTGGCAGAAGCCAGGAGATCGTCGTCGGTAGCGGTAATCGCGAGCGACTCCACACCGGGCTGTTCGGTATTCAGGTGCGTGGCCAGCTCGCGCGCGGCCTGCTTCGCCGCGGCAAAAAGGGGAGAGGCCAGCACAGGAATGTGGAAGCTCTGCAACTCCAATTTATCCAGCTCAGCCGCCAGCTGCGCCTTGTCCGTGACGCCCCGCAACTCGATGGCGGAATTGGGGCGAATATAAACGCTGCCATCGGTCCAATGCGCCGCGCAATAACCCAAATGGATCCAATCATTGGGGCTGGTAAACCCGCCCACAACGTGTAAGCGCAGGCAAGTGCCGGACTCGGGGTGCTGGAAAAATTCGGGGTAATGCATAGCTTGCCAGTCTAGCCTGAGTGTTGCCAGCATATCGCCAGCATTGCTCGTTAAACTGAAAGTTATGCCGTTTTTATATCTCGTCCTCTATATGCTGGCGGAAACCTTAGCGTTCTGGGCCGTCGCCGAGTGGATTGGCGTCTTTTGGGCACTCATTGCCCTGTTCATCACCATGTTCTTTGGCATGTCCATCGCTGGCATTGAGGTGCGCCGGTTGATGGGTAAACAAGTAGAGCAGGCCGGTGACGGGACCTACTACGTGCGCGATGACAATGTAGGAAAAACCGCCGGCAACGTGGGCTTGACTTTGGCCGGTGGCATGTTGTTGTCCCTGCCTGGGTTCTTGACCAGTTTTCTGGGGATTCTGCTCATCTTTGCCCCAACGCGGTCGTTGTTTCGCAAGGTTATGGCCGTATCCATCTATCGCAAGGTGGAGAATTTGGGGGTGCGCATTTACGAGGCATCGCCCATGGCGCAGCAGCACGATAGCTATGGCAACTTTGGTTCCTTTGGGCAAGCAGCGGGGCAATCCTTTGGCCAGTCATCTGGTCAGAGCGACTCCCACGAGGTAATTGATGAGGAAGAGCTGCGCAACTGGTCCGAGAACCTAGACCCTGATGACTTCGGCCCCCGTGGCGGCGATGATGGTTCGCAGGGTGGAAAATAAGTGGCGGTATTTTTCGCTCGCTTGGTCATAGCGGGCATTTCTGGTGCGCTGACCTTTACCGCCGTTGAGCCGCGCGGCTGGTGGTGGGGCGCGGTTATTGGCATCGCCCTGCTGTATGTGAGCCTGATGCCGTGGCGTGGGCGACAGGTGCGCGGATCCTTAGGCGCCCTTTTGGCGGTGACGCACGGACTGATTCTGTACCTGCTGAGCCTGCCCTGGATCGGCGAGTTGGTGGGGACCGTGCCCTATGCGGCGCTTGCTATCTGGCTTTCGGTCTATGCCATCCTTTTGGGTATCTTCGGGGCCGCAGTGGCGCGATGGCGATATGGATTTCTGGTCTTTCCCTTCGTGTACCTCGCCGTTGAGGTCCTGCGTTCCTCGGTGCCTTTTGGTGGTTTCCCTTGGGTCAAACTGGCGTGGGGACAAATCGAAGGGCCCTTAGCCAATCTCGCCCCGTGGGGCGGGACCTCCCTGATTACAGTGGCAACGGCGCTGTGCGCCTGCGGCCTTGCCGGCTTATTGCTGCGCGGCGGGCGGGTAAAGATTGCCGCTGGCGCCGCCCTTATTCTCCCGCTCATCGTTGGACTAGCGGCCGGGCGTGGCATCGATCCTGCCGATACCAAGGTTGGCGATACCAAGGTGGCGGCCATTCAAGGTAACGTGCCGCGCAGCGGTCTGGACTTCGCCGGGCAGCGTCGCGCGGTACTAAATAACCACGTTCAGGAAACGGAGAAGCTCGCGCGCCGCGAAGACGATATAGATCTGGTGATCTGGCCGGAAAATTCTTCCGATATTGATCCTTTCCGCGATGGGGAAGCAGCCCAAGCCATTAGCGGGGCCGTCGATGCCATTGACGCTCCCGTGCTGGTCGGTACCGCCACCCGCGATGAGGTAGGCGCGCGCAATACCATGCAAGTCTTTACCCCTGGCCACGGTGAGGGCGATCACCACCATAAGAAGTACCTGCAGCCGTTCGGTGAGACCATGCCCATGCGGGACTTCTTCGCGCATTTCTCTGACTACGTTGACCTCGCCGGGGATTTCAAGGCAGGGGACGGGCCCGGTGTGGTCTCCATGAATTCCGTCGCGGTAGGTGTGGCGACCTGTTATGAGGTCTCCTTCGATAACGCCTTCCACGAATCCGTCAACAACGGCGCGCAGATTCTCACGACGCCTACCAATAACGCTACGTTCGGCTTTTCCGATATGACCTACCAGCAGCTGGCCATGAGCAGGCTGCGGGCGCTCGAAACCGACCGCGCCGTCGTGGTCGCAGCCACCTCTGGGGTGTCCGCACTCGTGCACCCAGACGGCAGCGTGAGCCAATCCTCGGAGCTCTTTGAGCCCGCGGCACTGGTAGAAAGCCTGCCACTGAAAACCGGTGAAACATTTTCGGTGCGCTACGGTTCGCTCATGCAGTGGCTGATGGTTATTATTGGTACCGTCTGCGCACTCATTGCCGTGCGTATCAACCGATTGGGTCGTACACCTCGCGGTGTCGGCGCTAAAGAAAAGTAGGAGCATTAATTACTGTGAGCACTCTTGATTCTGCGACGCTGGTTATCATCCCAACGTATAACGAGATTGAAAACCTTCCCTTGATTACCGGCCGCGTCCGCGAGGCGCTGCCAGAGGTTCACATCCTCGTTGTGGATGATAATTCCCCTGACGGCACCGGCGAGAAGGCCGATGCTTTCGCTGCAGAAGATGACCACATTCACGTGCTGCACCGCGAGGGCAAGGGCGGCCTCTTGGGCGCTTATATCGCCGGCTTCGAGTGGGGCTTGGAGCGCGACTACCAGGTCCTTTGTGAGATGGATGCTGATGGCTCCCACGCCCCAGAGCAGCTGCACCTGCTGCTGGAGGAGATTGACAAGGGCGCCGACCTCGTCATCGGCTCCCGCTATGTGCCAGGCGGCGAGACCGTCAACTGGCCGGCATCCCGCGAGTACCTGTCCCGCTTGGGCAACCTCTATATCTCCTTCGCGCTCGGCACCGACCTGTCCGATATGACCGCAGGCTACCGCGCTTTCCGCCGCGAGCTGTTGGAAGACATCGACTTTGACGAGCTGTCCAAGGCCGGCTACATCTTCCAAGTGGACTTGGCCTTCCGCGCGGTCAAGGCTGGATACGATATCCGCGAGGTGCCCATCACCTTCACCGAGCGCGAGTACGGCGAATCCAAGCTGGATGGTTCCTTTGTCAAGGATTCCCTCTTCGAGGTAACCAAGTGGGGCGTGGCCCACCGCGCGGAGCAGGTGAAGGATTTTGCCGGCGAGATGTCCAAGCTGGCGGACCACGAGGTCAAATACGGCTCTGTTCACAATGCCGGCCAGAAGGCCCGCAACGGTGTGGGCTGGGCCACCAACTTGGCCAATGAGCTGGGATACTTGGTCAAGCACCAGGTGGGCCAGCTGACTAAGAAGAAGTAATCTAAGCAGCATAAAGCCCGTACCCCAACGCGACCGTGGCGGTCAGGGTACGGGCTTTAATTAATTCCGCTTGAGCCTTTAAGACTTCTTCTGCTGTTCCTGCTCCTTGAGGAGGCGAGCAGCGGTCCGACGGCGGGAGCGCAGGTGGTTAATGCGCTCTTCCAAAAGCTCATCGAGCTCCTCGATGGAGCGACGCTCCCGCAGCATATCCCAGTGTGTGCGCGGTGGCTTGATGGGCTTAGCTTCCACGCCTTCGCCCTCTACGAGGTGGCCCAGTTTGCCATTCTTGCACATCCATTCTTCAGGGATTTCTGCCTCATGTGCAAAGGGCACCTCATAAATCTCACCATCGTCCGTGCGGTATTTCACCATCTGACGCGGTGCGAGGTCGTGGTCGCGGTCAGTTTCGTAGCTGACTGCACCCATACGGCTGCCACGGAGTACGCGATCTGCCATGCAACATCATCCTTTTCAAAGAGATCCCTGATTGACGGCGATAGTTTCGCCTAAGAGCTATTTATTATAACGAACACCCACGCGGTATTGTTCCCAGCCCGCCGTTTAATGGACTAAAGTGTATCTAGTGATCCGTACAGCTAGTCGTGAAAGCAATGTCGGTTCCTGCCAGTGGTGTGGAAAGGATATTGACCAAGGCGGTAGGGGACGACCACGTAAGTTTTGCAGCGCCTCGTGCAAACAGCGTGCTTATGAACAAAGAAACAATGTTAGTGGCACGGATATTCCTGCCGATGCAGTAATCTTGAGCCCAGATAAAGTGCAAGGCTTGCGCGACGGCCTTTTTGAATTGCGGTGTTCCGCAGAAGACATTCAAACTGCCGCAAAAGAAGGCGCGAGCGCGGAAGAGCTTTCCAGTCTGTGTGAGGAGCTTGTTTCGCTGGCTCGGCGTTTAGAAGGACTTCGATAGTAGATGAAAAAGCTTTTTTATAACCGGAAACTTGTTGTTTCCATTTTCGTGGTTTTAATCCTCGTGCTTACCGCCGTAGCGATCGGCCCGATTGTGTACTCGCTTTTCAAAAGCGGCGGCGTCAAGACGGAGCCCGTGACTGCCGATGGCGCCAAGGCAGCCTCGACTCCGCTCGACGGTTCCTGGTCAGTGGCCAAGGGTCGCGCCGATAACCACACTTCGGTGGGCTTTACCTTCGACGAGGTTCTGCCTGCGGAGAGGGCGTCCACCTCCGGATCGACCACGGAGGTCACCGGTCAGGCGAAGATTTCCGATTCCACGCTGGAATCCGCCACCATCACGGTGAATATGGATGCTCTTACCACGGACAAGAAAGTCCGCGACCAAAACATGAAGTCCAAGCTCTTTAAGACCTCAGACTTCCCAGAATCTTCCTTCACGCTTACCAAGCCCGCCTCGCTTGCCGATGTCCCCGAAGACGGCACCATCGGCTCCGTCAAGCTCACCGGTGACCTTACGATCAAGGACAAGACGCAGGAAATCACCCAGGAGTTCGATGTCCTGCGTGACGGTGACGATATCGTCATTGGCGGCGACGTTCCGATTAACCGCCTGGACTACAACGTGGAAACCCCAGACATGCTGGCGGCTAAGGTCGCCGAGGACGGCGAGATCAACCTGCGCATCTCCTTGAACAAGGATTAAACCGTGAATTCTCGCCGCTTAATTTCCGCCCTGTGGTTCCGCCTTATAGTCGTCATAGCTTTCTCGATTTTCGTCGCGGTCCAGCAAATGTGGCTAGTCACAGCGATTGCAGCATTGCTGGCGGTATTAACCATCTGGCAGCTATGGAGTGCCTATAAAAACCAATAGAGAACCAAGGCTTCCCCCTTTAATTAACGTCACTGTGACTAAATACCGGGGCATAGCAAGCGCCTTAACGCAGCAGCGGGAAAGTCCCGCTATCGGCGCCCGTCCACACAAGTGGGCGTTTAGGCTGTTGGGGCTGTTCGCTAGGCACCCTAGGTAAGCCCAAGCGGATTCGAAAGGCTGGCTCGCTTCAGGTATTCAAAGGCGTCTCGGCAAAGTCTGGGCCAACTTATCCGCGGAACCTTCAAACCTTAGCACGCCGCATCCAAAACAAGCAGGGCGGTCAACGCTCCGGACCGAACCGCGAACACGGCAGTCAGCATCGCACGCAATTCATACACGCTCAAGCCGCCCGCAGCTTAACCTGCAGAACTCCATAATTGTCCGATAATGTACATTATGTCATTTTAGATCCGTGGAAGTCCCTCCCACCGGGACCGAGGCCCGTCAGTTTAGAATGTTCAAGCCATTCACAGCGCAGTATGTTCCAAATTGACAAATAGTGCCCTCCAAAACACCTAAATCGGCCCACTATTTGTCAAAACGCATCAAACCCTGCACATCACGCATCAAAGCCCACCCACCAAAGCATCCACATCACACCACAGCGCCACATACACCAAACGTGCAACGCCCAAAGCGGACACATATGCTGGAACTCATGACTATTCAACGCGTTGTCACTAAGCCTTCCCGCGCCGCCCTGTTCCTAGTCTTGGACATTGCGGAAGGCGGCGAGCAAGCCACTCGGGACATGCTCTCCGCTTTTAGCGATACCTTCAAGTCCGTCAATTTCCGCCACAATGAGGGCGAGCTGTATACGGTCGTCGGCATCGGCGCGTCCATGTGGCCGCGCCTTACCAGCGCTCCCCGCCCGGACAAGCTCAAGGAGTTCGAGCCGCTGGAGGGTACCTACAAGGCGCCTTCCACCCCCGGTGATATCCTGCTGCATTTCCGCGCGAACACGTATGACCTTTGCCACGAGATGGCGCGCCAGGTCTTGCGCCAGCTGGGCGATGCCGCCACCGTCATCGATGAGACCCAGGGCTTCAAGTACCTGGACCAGCGCGACCTCCTAGGCTTTGTGGATGGCACCGCCAATCCCCTCCCCGAGGAAGCTCTAGAAACAGTGCTGCTTGCCGATGACGCCGATTATCCCCGCGGCTCCTACGTCACCGTGCAAAAGTACACCCATGACCTAGATAAGTGGAGCGGTATCAGCACCGAAGAGCAGGAACGCGTTATCGGGCGCACCAAGGCCGATGACGTGGAGCTCGATGAGGATGCGCAGCCCTCCAATTCCCACGTGTCTCTCAATGACCTCGAGGAAGATATTTACCGCGAGAACATGGTCTTCGGTTCCTTTGCTGCAGGTGAGATGGGCACGTACTTCATTGGATATGCGAAGGACCCAGAAGATATCAACGAGCGTTTGCGCAATATGTTCATCGGCGATCCGGAAGGCAATTACGACCGGATCCTGGACTTCTCCACGGCCCTGACCGGTACGAACTTTTTCGTCCCGAGCGTTTACCTGCTAGACGAATTCGACGAGCTTCCGCACTAAAGAGCCTAGCGGCGCCCGCCGCGATTGCGGTGGGTTAGGCCAAATTGCACGGAATCGATCATCCCGAGCGTCATGAGCGCCTCGCGAAGTGCGAATTGGAAGGTCCATAACCTGCGGAAAACCGGATCAAAGCCTGCGGCGGCGGCCTCGCGCAGGTGCCCATCGAAAAAGGATCGCTGCTGGCGCAGAGACTCAATATAGTGGCTGCCCACGTGCGTTTCGGACACAATGCGCAGGTGAGAGTTCTTATCCACGAGCCGGTGGAGATCCATAGTCAGCGGGTAGTCGAGGCCTGGCCAAATATAGGCCCGCATGGCCTGCAACGATGCTCGGGCCGCGTCCGACATGGATTCGGTGGCCACGATGGATTGAAAAGCCGCCCGCCCGTTTGCGGTAAGGAAGCGATCGAGGACCCGGATATACGCCTTGCGTTCGCGCGGGCTTAATTGCTCGAATTTTTCCACGCTGATAATCGCGTCGTAGTGCCCGCGCCACTGCTTCGGGCTCGGAACGGAATCCGGAATCCGCTCTACGTGGATAGAATCTTCCGTTCCGGCAAAGACAAGCGCCTCGCGCATCTGGGTGATTTGTTCGACATCGCTGGTCAGGACGTCGACTGTGGCGCGGCGCTTGGTAGCGCGTATCGCGGCCTGCATCCCGGCCGCTGGATAGACAAGAAGGTGGGTACCGGCGCCGGTGCGGGTGGCATCGAGAAGCCAGTCTGCCGCCCTGCGCTGCGCCTCTCCCAAGTCATCCCGGTCCACGTTGGTGGGCTCGCTCACCGTGGTGACATCGACAAAGTGGCTCTTCGGCTCCCTGCCGCCGGCTTTCGGGCTAAAGCTCTCGACCGTTTCCCGGATCGTCGTCGGCACGCCGCTGGAGAAAATCCCGCCAACGTGGCTGAGGCCATCGCCGGCATAGAGGCGCACCAAGTCGAGCGGCAGCTCCCCTGGCTCAGAATCACGCACGCTTACCCCTTGCGGTTTGGGAAGGTACCCCACCTGCAGGAGCTTGCCCAAAACTTTTACCAATTGGGCGGAGGATTCGACGGTCCACTCGCCTGCCATGTAGCTTTCGGCAAAGCCTAACCATCCGGTAGCGGCGATCCGCTCGAAGAGCGCATCGTGGCCCACCTTTAAGTCGGGACCGCCCGCTGCATCGAGTTCGAGCTCCAAGCCGGCATTATCGCAGGCCTTGGCAAATTCTGCTTCGGCCCGGCGGGATTTTAGCGTCGCCCAGCGCTGCGATGGCACGGTCGCGATATTGGGCCATGCCTCCGCGTCGATGGAGCGTAGATGCTCGGGGGTGGAAAAACTCATGGTTTGGGGAGCGCTCCTGGGTGCAAGGGGTCACGGTGTGGGCTTATTTTAGCCAGTTTCTGAGCGGTTTCGGTCAAGACGCTCCGCAGGAAAGGAAACCCGAAACGCATGTAAATGGGCATCAAGTATGCACGTTATGTGACGAGCGTTTACACTATACGGGTACTTAAATTAAGCTTTCTCGAGGAAGGTCGCATTAATTCCATGACTGATACCCCTTATCGTCCAAACGGAAGCCGTCACCACGTTGTCGTGGTTGGCGGTGGATTCGGCGGTCTTAACACTGTGAAGAAGTTAAAGAACGCCGATGTTGAGATCACCCTCATCGATAAGAAGAACCACCACCTGTTCCAGCCGATGCTCTACCAGGTGGCAACCGGCATGATTTCCGCAGGTGAGGTTGCGCCCTCGACCCGCCAGCTGCTGCGCAACCAGGATAATGTGGACTTTGTCAACGGCAACGTGACCGACATTAACCTGGAAGACCAGACGGTTACCGCCGAGCTCGATGACTTTTCGCGCACCTACTCCTATGACTCCCTTGTGGTCGCCGCTGGCTCCAGCCAGTCGTACTTTGGCAATGACCACTTTGCGGAGTTTGCACCTGGCATGAAGACCTTGGATGATGCCTTGGAGCTGCGTTCCCGCATCATTTCCGCCTTCGAAAAAGCTGAGCTTACCGATGACCCCGCTGAGCGCGAGCGCCTCCTCACCTTCATCATCGTTGGCGCCGGCCCGACCGGTGTGGAGCTCACCGGCCAGATCGCTGAGTTGGCTAACCGCACGCTTAGCGATGTCTACTCCACCTACGGCACCTCCGCCGCTAAGATTTACCTGCTTGACGGCGCGCCACAGGTACTCCCGCCGTTTGGCAAGCGCCTCGGCCGCCGTGCCCAGCGCACCCTGGAGAAGGAAGGCGTCAACGTGCGCCTGAACGCCATGGTGACCGATGTCAACGAAGACTCCGTAACCTACAAGAACATGAAGACCGATGAAGAGGTCACCCTCGAGGGCGCGACCAAGATCTGGTCCGCTGGTGTTTCCGCTTCCCCGCTGGGCAAGATGGTCGCTGACCAAGCCGGCGTCGAGGCTGACCGTGCGGGCCGCGTCTCCGTGAACGATGACATGACCGTTGGTGACTTCAACAACGTCTACATCATCGGTGACATGATGTCCCTGAACCGCCTGCCGGGCTTGGCGCAGGTGGCAATTCAGGGTGGCGAGCACGTCGCCAAGCTCATCGAGACTAAGGTGGACGAGGAGTCCACAGCCGATGAAAAGGAACCTTTCGAGTACTTCGACAAGGGCTCGATGGCCATCGTGACCCGCTTCAATGCCGTTGTGAAGCTGGGCAAGACCGAATTCTCCGGCTTCCCAGGCTGGTTGGCATGGTTGGGCCTGCACTTGACCTACGTCGTTGGCCTGCGCAGCCGCTTGGCCGTATTGGTCAACTGGGCAGCTAATATCCTCTCCCGCAACCGCGGCAACCTGGAGATTACTACCCAGCAGCGCATCGCCCGCAACCTCATCGATGAGGCAGAAGAAGAAAAGAAGAACTAAATTCTCCTCGGCACCAGCCGCCGTCTCACTCCCCGCCTGCGGGGCTGTGGGCGGCGGTTTTGTTGTTTTCGTTCCTATTTTCCCATTTTTGTTAGGCTTGGACATTACAACATGGGGTGCCACGCACCGTGGCTGAGATAAACCCATCGAACCTGCTCTCAGTTAGAACTAGCGAAGGGATTGTTGTGGACTTATCATTTCTGCGTGCCCACGATGCGGTGCGCGATACCGCTCCACTTATTCAGTGCTTGACCAATAAGGTCGTCAGCAATATTTCTGCCAATGCGCTATTGGCCATCGGCGCCAGCCCGGCAATGGTAGATACTCTGGAAGAGTCGCAAGAGTTTGCGAGGATCGCCAGCGGCGTGCTCATCAATTGCGGCACGCCGAATTCCGAGCAATACGCCGGCATGCGTGAGGCAATCGCCGGTGCGACCGCGGCTGGAAACCCGTGGGTCCTTGACCCCGTCGGTGCGGGCGGGCTAAAAAAGCGCACCGAGTTCATGCATGAAGTCTTGCCGCAGGGCCCGACTGCGATTCGCGGCAACGCCTCCGAAATCATCGCCTTGGCTGGAACCGGAGCCGGCGGGCGCGGCGTGGAATCCACCGATGGCGTGGAGGCCGCGCTGGAACCAGCACTCAAACTTTCCCGCGAAACTGGGGCCGTCATCGGCGTATCTGGCCCCACGGATCTCATCGTGCAGGCAGGCGAAAGGCCGCGTGCGGTAAGCCTCGAGTCTGGGCACCCGATGCTGCAAAACGTCATCGGAACGGGGTGTTCGCTAGGTGCCATCTGCGCGGCCTACCTGGCAGCGTGGGATGATCCATTCGCGGCTATCATCGCCGCGCATGCGCATGTCGGGGCCGCGGGCAGCGTTGCCGCTGAGAAATCTACTGCGCCTGGCTCCTTTGCGGTTGCCTGGCTCGATGCGCTGCATGAGCTCACCACTGACGCCATCGAAGAGCACATCTCTGCCTCCGAGGTCGCGGACGTTGCGGGGCTAGCATGAGCATCGATTGGACGCTGTATCTCATCACCGATCCTAAGCTCGCCGGCGGGCGGGACAACGTAGTTCCCATCGTGCAAGAGGCGGTGCGCGGCGGGGCGACCGTCGTGCAATTGCGCGATAAGGAGGCCAGCGACGAGGAGGTGGAAGCTACCGCCCGCGAACTCATGAAGGTCTTGGGCGATGTCCCGCTCTTTATCAATGACCGCGCCGAGGTAGCAGCCAGGGTGGGCTGCCACCTGCACATTGGCCAAGACGATATGGACTTATCCCAGGCCCGCGCGCTGCTCAGTCCCGATAAGCTCATCGGGCTTTCGGTGGGAACGCAGCAGGAGTTGGACGCCATCGATCCGCAGCAATCCCCCGACGTCATTGGCATTGGCCCGGTTTACTCGACGGCGACCAAGAAGAATGCGCCAGCGGGAATAGGCGTAGAGGCCGCCGGCCGGCTTGCCACCGCGGCGCGCGAACGCGGCATCGAGTCCGTCGCCATCGGCGGCATCAAGGCACACAATGCCCACGAACTTTCCGGAAGCGACTTCGCAGGGATCTGCGTGGTCAGCGACATCATGGCTGCCGATGACCCGGCAGCCGCAGCACACAACCTAAAGGAGGCCTACCGTGGCTAAAGGAACTTATCCCCGAATTCTCTCGATTGCTGGAACCGATCCCACAGGCGGAGCCGGCATCCAGGCCGATCTGAAGTCCATCGCCGCCGCGGGCGGGTACGGAATGAGCGTGGTCACTGCGCTGGTGGCCCAAAATACTCAGGGCGTGCGCAGCGTCCACGTCCCGCCGCTGGATTTCCTCCAGGAGCAGCTGGATTCGGTCCGCGAGGACGTAGACATCGATGCCATTAAGATCGGCATGCTTGCCGATGCCAACATCACCGACCTCGTGGCCACCTTCCTCGACCACATCGACCCGTCCGTCCCTGTGGTCTTGGACCCGGTTATGGTGGCCACCAGCGGCGACCGCCTCTTGGCCCCCGAGGCGGAAAAGGCGGTGCGCGAACTGTGCTCCCGCGCTGATGTCATCACGCCCAATCTCAAGGAGCTGGCCGTACTGACGCAGACGGAAGAAGCCGCGGACCTGGATCGTGCCATCGAGGTGGCTAAGGCATGGGCCGCTGAGGCGGATACGGCGGTCATCGTCAAGGGCGGACACCTTGATTCGGCGATTGCCGATAACGCCGTGGTCACCGGCGATGGCACGGTTCACCGCGTGGAATCGGCCCGGGTGCAGACGAAGAATACCCACGGCACTGGCTGCTCCCTCTCCTCTGCCCTCGCAACGCGGCTCGGCGCAGGCGATGATGCCGCAAGCGCCCACGAATGGTCCACGGACTGGCTGCACGAGGCGATTGCCAATGCGGATGCGCTGGCCGTCGGCAAGGGCAGCGGCCCGGTGGACCACCTGCACCGCTCGCAGCGCTTGATGCGGGCTGCATCCTCGGTCCCGCTTCCTCACCTGGCTGGGCCTTTGGAAGAGGTGGAAAACCCGGAACAGCCGCGGGTTGCGGCCGCAGGCCCGTACACGCAGCGCCTGTGGAATATCGCTGCGGATCACTGGGAGCAGGTAAAGGCACTCCCCTTTATTCAGAAGCTGGGTTCCGGTGCACTTGCCAACGATGCTTTCAGCTTCTACCTCGATCAGGATTCGCAGTACCTGGCGTCCTACTCGAAGGCCCTGGCTCGCCTCGCCAGCCAGGCACCCGATACCGCACAGCAATTGCACTGGGCGCAGGGCGCTTATGAGTGCCTCGCGGAGGAGGCTGAACTGCACCGCGGGTGGTTGAAGGATTCGGCCACCACGGCGCCCTCGCGGGTGACCAGCGCCTACACGGATTTCCTCATCTGCAGCACGCATACGGACGATTATGCCGTTGGCATCGCGGCGGTGCTGCCCTGCTACTGGCTGTATGCAGAGGTAGGCCTGCATTTGGCGGAATTCGACTCGCCCGATCACCCCTACCATGCTTGGTTGGAGGTCTACGGCGGCGAAGATTTCCTCGCCGGGGTGCGCGAGAGTATCAAGATTGTGGAGGAAAACCTGGAGAAGGCGGATGAGGCCACTCGGACCCGCGCCGAGCGCGCCTTTATCAGCGCCAGCATCCACGAGGTCGATTTCTTCGACCAAGCGGACCGGCGCTTTTAAGGCCTTAGGCCAAGAGGTCCGCGCCAGGCCTAGATAGCACGGCGACCAAGAAGGTGGAATGCTCCGAAAATAGCTTCATGTCCCAGGAAGAAAACGTGAAGTCAACGCGGTAGCCCACCTTCTGCGCCATATCGAGGAAGTCCTGGAAGTCCCATCCGCGGCCTTCCCCAAAGCCGGTGACGAAGCGCCCTCCGGGGGTCAGCGAGTTAAAAATATTTCGCAGTGCTTGCTCGCGGCCGTCCACGGCCAAAAAGCCCATGACGTTTCCTGCGGAAACAGCCAAGTCAAAGGGGCCTTCAGGAACCTCTTCCGTGCACAGGTCCCCGACGAACCACTCGCCGTCGGGGAAGTCATGTTCGGCGTGTTCGATCAAAATGGGGTCCACGTCAATGCCCACCACGCTGTGACCGCGGCGCAGCAATTCCCCGCCGACGCGGCCGGTTCCACAGCCGGCGTCGAGGATGGTGGAATTGCGCTCCACCATGGCATCGACAAGCCGGGCCTCCCCATGAATGTCTTTGCCCTGCGCCTCCAGCATCTTCCATTTGCGGGCGAAATTATGGGAGTGGGCGGGATTGGCTTCGGTAACTTCTTTCCACGTTGGCATAGATTCGATTATATTACCCACCGTCGGTGTAAGCTTTACCCGCTGCGTAAAACGTGGCCCGTTTTACTACTTGATTGCGTTACTATCCGCACTACCGTGCAAAGGAGGCTGAAACGATGCCGTCCGTACCCACGCCCTTTAGGGGCCGAAAGAAATCCACGCCTCCTAGTCAGCCCTCCTTCCCGCCGGTTCCCGCGGAGCGCGCCATTGAGCACTGCCGCGTCTTCGTCGATGGTGAGGCCCTACCCGGCGAGTATTCCGCACATTCCGCCCTGGAAACCGTGGCGGAATATGGCCGCGGGTTTGTCTGGGTGGGCCTGCATGAGCCTTATGAATCTCAGATGACGAAGATCGCCTCGCAATTTGGCATCCACGAGCTCATCGTGGAAGACGCCGTTATGGCCCACCAGCGCCCTAAGCTAGAGCGCTACGATGACCAGCTCTTTGTGGTGGCCCGCTCGGTGAATTACCGCGACCACGATGAGGTGCAAGATAAGCGCCAGATCATTTCTACGGGCGAAATCCAGATGATTATGGGCTCTAACTTCATCATCACCGTTCGCCACGGTGCGAAGCTGCCCAATCTGGCCTACACGGTCGAAGACGAGCAGGACCTGGTGGAGCTCGGCCCCGTCGCCATGGCCTGGAAGATCCTGGACATGATGGTGGACCGCTACTCCGAGGTCGCCCGCCTGATTAGCGATGAAGTCGATGAACTCGAAGAGGAAATCTTTACCCCTAACCTCAAATTCGACGTCGACCGCATTTATATGTTCAAGCGCGAAGTCTTGGAGATGAAGCACGCCATTTACCCGCTCTCTGCGGCATTAAAGGCGATGGTCTCGGATCACAAGGATCTCATCTCTAAGCAGATCCGGTCATACCTGCGCGATGTCTACGACCACGAGCTCGTGGTCAATGACTTGGTGGCCAGCTTCGATGAACGCTTGACCTCGCTTATTGATGCCTCTGTGGCCAAGGTCACTATGCAGCAAAACTCCGATATGCGCACGATCTCCGCCGTCGTCGGTATGTGGGCAGCGCCGACGCTAGTCGCCGGAATTTACGGCATGAACTTCGATATCATGCCGGAGCTGCACTGGGCCTTTGGCTATCCCATGGCAATAATCATCATGGTGGCTGTCGTCGGCGGCCTGTGGGCGTGGTTCCGGAAAAACCACTGGCTCTAGCCCTAGCTTCGTTCAGCCAGAATCATGGTGCGCAGCGTGGTGCGTGCAATGAGTGTGTCTCCTTGGCGCATTTCTACGCTCCACACGTGGGTGCGCGTGCCCAATTGAATGGGGGTGGCCACGGCTTCTAGCTCGCCCTCCCCCGTCGCCCTGATGAAGTCCGTGGAATTATTGACCCCCATCGCTGGGGCATCGGCAGCCGCGACGCTGGCAAGGGAGGCCACCGTTTCCGCGATGGTGCAATATAGCCCGCCATTCGCCACGCCCCACGGCTGGTGATGCTGTGGAGTCACGGTAAGGCGCGCGCGGGCCTCGGATGGGCCCACGCGGTCGAAGGTAAGGCCGATGAACTCAGCAAGCCCGCCGTTGACCGAATTTAGTTCCTCCAGCTCTTCCTCGTTGAGCAGGCGCGTGTGCGCGGTATGAAGTAAGTCATTGAGTATCTGGGTATCTGACATAGTCTTTAAGCTTAGCCGCCAGCGCGGCGAAAGCGCGGCGGTGACGTAGGATAGGCACCATGACTGAAAAGAACGAACTCGCGCACATTGGTGTTGTCGGCCTGGCGGTAATGGGCTCTAACCTCGCCCGCAACTTTGCCCGCAATGGCAATACCGTCGCCGTCTATAATCGCAGCCCGGAAAAGACCCACGCCCTCATTGAGGCCCACGGCGACGAAGGAAACTTTATCCCTTCCGAATCCATCGCGGATTTCGTCGCTTCCCTGGAGCGCCCCCGCAAGGCCATCATCATGGTGCAGGCGGGCAAGGCCACCGATGCGGTGATTGATCAGCTTGCCGATGCCATGGATGACGGCGATATCATCATCGATGGCGGCAACGCGCTGTTTACGGATACCATTCGCCGCGAAAAGGAAGTGGGCGAGCGCGGCAAGCACTTCGTAGGCGCGGGCATTTCCGGCGGCGAGGAAGGCGCCTTGAACGGCCCGTCCATCATGCCCGGTGGGCCTGCTGAGTCCTGGGAGACCTTAGGCCCCATCCTGGAGTCCATCGCCGCCGAGGTAGATGGCACCCCGTGCGTGACCCACATCGGCCCGGATGGCGCCGGCCACTTTGTCAAAATGGTCCACAATGGCATCGAGTACGCCGATATGCAGGTCATCGGCGAGGCCTACCAGCTGCTGCGCTACGGCGCGGGCATGGAGCCAGCCGAAATCGCGGAGATCTTCAAAAAGTGGAACTCCGGCGACTTGGATTCTTATCTCATTGAAATCACCGCCGAGGTACTCGCCCAGAAGGATCCGGACACGGGCGTCCCGCTTGTCGATGTCATCTTGGACGCCGCCGGCCAGAAAGGCACCGGCCGCTGGACCGCCATCAACGGCCTCGAATTGGGCGTGCCGATTACCGGCATTGCCGAGTCCGTCTTTGCCCGCGCACTGTCTTCTTCTAGCCAGCAGCGCGCCGCCGCGCAGGAGGGCCAGCTTCCGGCAGGCACGAACGCGGACTTCGACATCGACAAGGATGCCTTCATCGAAGACGTTCGCCGCGCCCTCTATGCCGCCAAGCTCATCGCCTACTCCCAGGGCTTCGATGAGATCAAGGCCGGTTCAGCCGAATTCGGCTGGGATGTCGATCCGCGCGATCTGGCCACCATCTGGCGCGGCGGCTGCATCATCCGCGCCAAGTTCTTAGACCGCATCCGCGAGGCATTTGATAACAACCCAGAGCTTCCCGCCCTCATCCTGGATCCCTACTTCAAGGGTGAGCTGGAAGACCTCATCGAACCGTGGCGCCGCGTCGTCGTCGCGGCAACCCAGATGGGCCTGCCCGCTCCGGTCTTTGCCTCTTCGCTGTCCTACTATGACAGCCTGCGCGCCACGCGCCTGCCCGCCGCCCTAATCCAGGGTCAGCGCGATTTCTTTGGTGCACACACCTTCAAGCGCACCGATAAGCCCGGCACCTTCCACGTCGAGTGGTCCGGCGACCGCAGCCTGACGCAGACGGACTAAGTACTGCAAATAAAGGGCGAGGACCTGCACGGTGCAGGTCCTCCCCTTTTTGATACCTGGATTTAGACCAAGCCCAGCCACGACCAATAGGTGGCAGACAGCAGCAGGATGAGCAGGTACCCGACGATGGTCAGCGGGATACCGGAGCGTAGGAATTGCTTGGTGCTAAAGGCACCGGTGCCATAGGCCAGCATATTCTGCGGCGCCGAGACGGGCAGCAAGAATCCGAAGCAGATGACGAACTGCTGGATGACTACGAAGCCGATGCCGCCGTTGGGCACATCCAGCGTGGAGGCCAAGGCAATAAAGACCGGGATGAGCGCGGAGGCCAGCGACGTAGCCGAGGCAAAGCCCAAGTGGATGAGGATATTAAATAGCGATACTAGTGCAATCGTTGCCAGAATCGGCAGCGAGTCCAAGCCCATCAGTCCAAAGGTCTTTTCTGAAAGCCACGTTGCGGCGCCCGTATCCAGCAGGAACGAGCCGAGGGAAATGCCGATGGCAAAGACGATGAGGGTACCCCAGCTCACGGACTTTTGCGCCTCTGGCCAGGTAAATACGCCGATCTTGGGCAGCAGCATCAAGGCGACGGCCACCGCGGTAATGACGGCCGAGCTAATCGGGTGCAGTAGTCCCTCCGTGGCCCAGAAAAAGAGCAGGAGGAGGGAAAACCCGATTAGCCTTTTCTCTTCGGGCGAGGTGGGCCCGAGGTCCTCTAGCTGCTTGGCGATGAGCTCCTTTCCTCCCTCAATGCGTTCCGTTTCCGGTTTGATGACGGCGCGCATGATGAAGTACAGCGCGATGGACATCAAGATGGATCAGGGCGCGGCCCAAATAAACCACTGCCCCCAGGAGACCGACTGCCCCATTTGATCCTCAATAAATCCCACCGCCACGAGGTTTTGGGCGGCGGCGGTTTTAATGCCTACGTTCCAGATTGAGACGGCCTGCGCTGCGGTAATGACGAGTAGGGCGCCCAGCTTCGACTCATAAGATAGGCCGAAAGCGGCCACCATACCGAGCAAGATGGGTACCACGGCGCCCGCACGCGCGGTGGCAGAGGGAACGAAGAAGGCCAAGATGATGGCGATCGCGATGGCGCCGATAACGATGTGGGAGGTCTTCTCCCCCGCGATCTTCAGCACGTACAGGGCAATCCGTTTGTGCAGCCCCGTTGCCTGCATCGCTCCGGCCAAGATCAGCGCCGCGGCCACAAGCGCTACCGCAGACGAGGAAAAGCCAGCCATCGCGACCTTGAGGGCGTTGGAGGTGCCGTAGATGCCATCGGATTCTGGATCCGGCCCGAGGCCCAACAACAGGGAGATAAGGCCGACGATCAGCAAGGCGCTCACAGGATAGCTCACGGCCTCGGTCACCCACATGATCACCGCGAATGCCAGCATGCCTAGGGCCACTTTGGCGGGCCAGTCGAGCCCCGGAATCGGGATAAGTAAGACGGCCGCTAAGGCCACGAAGGCCAGCGCGAACCACAAGGCGTCAAGGTGAAACCTCTCCTTCTTCGTGGGCTCTGATGAATCCTGCGGCGAGGGGTCGGCAGAAGAACTGGCCGTGGATGCTTGTGCTTGAGCCATGGGAGGACTCCTTAACAGTTCGGTGTGCCCCTGGAAGGGGCCGGTGAGTGGAGGAATAAATCTTGCGTGCTTCCCAGCACCACCTTCCACGTTAGGTAATAACCAGTGAAATACCTAAAGCAGAGCCCTATTTTTGCTATGGCATTTCTCACTTGTTCCGTCGCCCGCCAATCGTGCGCTGTCCGATGCGGGGTTTTGCGCACCCACCAGTTAGAATTGCCCAACGATGACTACTTTTGCCGAACTCGGCTTACCTCAGCGCGTGGTTCACGTTTTACATGACCAAGGGATCACGGAAGCATTTCCCATCCAAGCCGCAGCGATCCCGGATGTACTCGCGGGCAAAGACGTACTTGGCCGCGGTCCTACCGGTTCCGGAAAGACCTTTACCTTCGGGCTTCCCACGCTGGCCCGATTGGCTGGCTCGGGTGCCTCGACCCCGGGACAGCCCCGAGCAGTAGTTCTCGCCCCCACCCGCGAGTTAGCGACGCAGATCCAGCAACGCCTCGATGAACCCGCCGCCGCATTAGGGCTGCGAGTCCTCGCGGTGGTCGGCGGCGTCAATATCAACCACCACATCCGCTCTCTTGCGCGTCCAGTGGATCTCTTGGTCGCCACACCTGGTCGCGCCCAGGATCTCATCGCCCAAGGCAAGCTGTCATTCGACAAGGTACAGATCACCACTTTGGACGAGGCGGACCAGATGGCCGATATGGGGTTTCTTCCCCAGGTGCGCAAGCTTTTAAACTACACCCCGCCCACCGGTCAGCGGCTGCTTTTCTCTGCGACCCTTGATGGGGACGTTAATAAGCTCGTCGAGCAATTCCTGCACGATCCAGTGGTCCACTCCACCGCTCCAGTCGCAGCAGCGGTGGAATCGATGTCGCACCACCTGTTTTTCGTGGGCGATCGCCCTGCGCGCAACGAGGTGGTAATGCGCATCGCCGCGCGCGCGGGCAAGACCATCATGTTTATGCGTACCAAGCACGGCGTGGATAGGCAGGTGAAAAAGCTAAGGCGCGTCGGCATCAACGCCTATCCACTGCACGGAGATAAGGGTCAGGGCGCGCGCACCCGCGCCATTTCTGGCTTTGCCGATGGCTCCATTCCAGTCCTCGTTGCCACCGATATTGCGGCCCGCGGCATCGATATTGCAGACGTTTCTCTCGTCGTCCACGTGGATCCTCCGGCAGAACACAAGGCCTACCTGCACCGCGCCGGACGAACGGCGCGCGGCGGCGCAACAGGCACGGTGGTTACCCTGGTCACCGACGAACAGCGCTCAGAAGTAGCTGCACTCATCAAAAAGGCCGGTGTGAGCGCTACCGAACACGATATTTCTCACCGCGATAACCCCGCCGGCGCGCCCGAGCTGCGCACGGTCACCGGCGCCCGCAAGCCGCACGGACCGGCCCTTCCACCACCGGGTCAAGACGGTTCTCATGGCTCGGACCAGCAACAAAAGAAACAACCCCCACGCCAACAGAAGCGGCAGGTTGGTGGAGCCAGGAGGGGTAAGGGGCGGCGTCGCTAAGCGCTAGCGCAACAGAAAGGAGGATTCGCGCGTGCAGGTTTTATCTACCGCTGATTGGACAGCCCGCATGAATGAGCACGAGCGGCGGGCGGCTGACCGCTTGGAAAGGTTTCGCCATCCGGGCAGCTATCACCCCGTGTTTGATTTTCTCTTTGAGTACTACCCTGTCCGCCCGTCGCATCTAAAGCGCTGGCATCCGGGCATCGACACGGCGCTCGAGGGTGACGCGCCGCAGGCTAGCTGGCGCGATTACCACGAGACTGCGGACGGCATCACCGTGGACGTGGAGTCCTACATGCAACGCCGCGGCAGTTCCGTTGACTATATTTTGGATCTGCTGCGGCGCTCTTCCACCAACCCGGTGCACTTTGATTGCTTTGGCCTGCATGAATGGGCGATGGTTTACCACACCGATTCCCCGCGCCACGATCTCCCGCTGCGCTTGGGCGCAGAAGGAACCAACCGCGTCGTTGATACTCACTCCCTTAAGTGCTCGCATTATGATGCGTTCCGTTTCTTTACCCCGCCAGCGCGTCCGCTCAACTTGACGGTGCTCAATCGTGAGGATCAACCGGCCAACGACCAGGCAGCCTGCGTGCACGTGACCATGGATCTTTATAAATGGGCGTGGAAGCTCGGTCCCTTGGTCCCAGGAGATCTCTTCCTCGATTGCCTGGACCTGGCTATCGATGCCCGCATCCTTGACATGGAGGCCTCTCCGTACGATTGCCGTAATTGGGGCCTTGGGGTAGTTCCTATTGAAACACCAGAGGGTAAGGCGACGTATGTCAATCGTCAACGAGGCCTAGCGCAGCGGGCGCAACCGCTGCGTGAGCGGCTTGTCGCAGTAATGGAAAGGGCTTATTGCCAGTTACACTAGATTAAACGCATCATGCGCTGGCTCGGGAGTTTTGGAGAAAGGCACTATATGGCACGGCACTCAAACGGGGAAAACAGATTCGCACTAGCCGGCTGGGTTATCGCGGTCACCATCATCGCAATCATTGCCGTCATCACACCATTGATTTTTCTGTTGCGCGCTGGGGATGACTCTGGAGAGCCTACAGCCGCAGAAACCGCGTCCCAATCCCCCGTGGAAAGCAGCCCAGGAAACTCCTCGTCCGCTCCTGGGGAGTCGGACGACGGCGAAGAGGGCAAAGAGGCTTCCTCCTCCACCGTGGACATGGCACCCAATACTCTCCTCCTCGTTGATACTTCTGCGAATATGACCGCGATGTTTGATGCAACGCAACAGGCGCTATCTGGCACTGCGGAAAAATTGAGTGACAACAATAGTCAGGTAGCCTTGTGGAACTATTCTTCTCCCATTTCGGAGGCCGCGGTGGTAGGCTACCGCGATAACCTCGGATTCGGCGATGGCTCTGCGGTTCCGGATACGCTCGCAGCACTCGGCACCGGTGGTGTGCCGCAATCGCGCAGCGCTACAATCGCCGCACTGAATACCGCAGCGGATCAAGCCGCTGACACCAACCGAAAGACACGGGTCGTCCTCGTTACGACCGGTACTGAGCTCGACATAGACGATGCCCAGTTTGCAGCCTCCCTTGACGGTGCCAAGTCAGACAACGTAGAGCTATCCGTTGTCCACGTGGGCCCAGGGGAAGTCGATGAACAGCTAAAGGACGCTGCTGACAACTTCACTAGTGTCGATGCGGGTACGCAAAAGGACCTCAACGCTGCGATGGATAAGGCCGCTGGGGTTTAAACAAAAAGTTCTCCCTCCACCCCCGTGAGCTGGGGTCTGGAGGGAGAACTTTTAAGCAGGCTTAGGAGCTCTTGCGATTGCGGCGAGCGGCAAGCTCATCGAGGCCAACCACATTGTCATCGGGCAATTCCTCGATGCGCTCTGCGGGGAAGGACGTAATCGTGCCGGACAGTTCCTTCAAGATTCCCGGTACGGCGATGCCGAAGACACCCTGACCGCCGGCGAGAAGGTCAATGACCTCATCATTGGAGCGGCACTCGTACACGGTGGTGCCATCAGAGACGAGGGTGAGTTCAGCCAGATCGTTAACGCCGCGGTCATGCAAAGATTCCACGGCTAAGCGGATATTCTGCAGGGAAATACCGGTATCGAGCAAGCGCTTGACAATCTTGAGGACCAAGACGTCCTTGAAAGAATAGAGGCGCTGCGAACCCGAGCCGCGTGCGGTGCGAATGGAGGGGTTGACCAAGTTGGTGCGTGCCCAGTAGTCCAACTGGCGGTAGGTGATGCCAGCAACTTGGCAGGCGATGGGCACGCGGTACCCCACTTCTTCGTCCGGTCCCACATCAAAGAGGGATTCTTGGACGTACTGGGACTCGGACTGAGTGTCCTCGGTGATGCTCACGTAATTACTCCAATGGGGTTTGTTGGAAGCTCTAAAGATCAATTAAATGCCAAGCGCACACCCCCGTCAAGCGGTGCTTGCTTAACCTTCGAGTACAACTTTAGACTTTAAAAACCACATTGTCACCATTAGTCACACGCGTGTCATTAATTTTTTCCGTCTTCTTCCCCCGTGTGGAAATCGGATTCATCCATGCCAAGGCTGCGCATCATCTCTTCAAAATCGGCATCGGCCTGCGCGTTTCCAGATGCAGAGGTGCTTTCCTCAGCAGAGGAAGCATCGCTATCTCGCCCGTCCTGGGTGGGGGTAGGAAGTTCAAGGTCGAAGTATTCCTTGATGTCCTCCTCGCTGGCGAAAACGGATACCTGCGCCAAAAGCGCAGACTCTGCAAGAATGGGTACCTTAAAGTGGTCAGCTACCGCCAAGGCATCACTTACACGAGCATCAAAAACCTCGCCTTGCGCGGTCTGAATATCCACCATGAATGTGCCTTGATGGTGGTTAACAATCTCGATGGCCTCGACGCCACCTGCAGCCTCCAAGACCTCACAGAGAAGATCGTGAGTCGTGGGGCGGTTCGGGCGCTGGTCAGCAAAAACTGCTGCCAATTGGATTCCGTCTACGGCGGAGAGCCAGATGGGAATGAGGCGATTTTCTTCGGGCCAACGCAGCAGTGCGCAGACATCATCTTCTGGCCCAAGCTGGTGAATGCCGTGAAATTCAAGGGTTACATCACTCATAGCTATTACTCTCCCACACGGGAGGCGGCCATGGTGAGTTAGGCGTTAAATTCGTGGCGCAAATCCGTCTTAACCAAGGTGGCATGCAAAGAAACCACTAGCGCCGTCATCTGCTGGGATAGTTCTTCTGCCTGCTGGTGCGCGGTATCGGAATTCGAGTGCGCCACGGGGGCTGCGACCTGGGAGATTAAATCCGCCTGGCGGCGGGCGCTATTGCGCAGGGACTTCAGCTGGCTAGCGCTAAACCCGAAAGCCTGCAACGCCACTGCGGCGGAGGCAATGGCCACGTCGTCGGTATTGAAAAAGCCCGCGGCATCCGGCTTAATCAGTTTATCTTTGATAAAGGTGGCAATATCCGCCTCGGATGCGCCGGCTTGCTCTGCGACCTCGGCATCGGTCAGGCGCGTTACCGCGGGAGCCTTGAACTGTTGCGGGGAAAGCAAGGTCTCTGCATTGCCAGCAGAAACAATGGCGGTAACCTGGCCGGAATCCATTGCTTCCAGCTGCTCGCGGATGACCTTGAGCGGGGTGTAGTTATCCCGCTGGGTGGTCAAGATGTAGCGCAGCCTATCCACGTCTTCCTGCGTGAACCGGCGGTAGCCGGAGGCAGTGCGCTGGGGAGAAATCAGCCCCTCTGATTCGAGGAAGCGGATTTTGGACACAGTGACATCAGGAAATTGCTGATTCAGCGTTTCTAAGACCACGCCAATGGACATGGTCTTAGCCTTCTTCGTGTTCGGACTCTTGCGGCGAGCTGATGCCGCCGCGGATTCTGCTGCGCTCACTGTGTCTATCTCTTTACAGGTGTCTCAGTAGTCGTTGGATATAAAAATGAGACTAAACCGCTTTAACCGAGTCCGGCAAAACGGTTTGTCTGCTGCAGTTTTAGTCCTGCTTGGTGATGAAGACGAGGCGGAATTTACCGATCTGAATCTCATCTCCAACCTCGAGCGCCTGCGAATTGCGTGGCTCGCGGTTGACGTAGGTACCGTTCAGGGATCCCACGTCTACTACCTCGAATTGGCCGTCATCATTCTTGCGGAATTCAGCGTGGCGGCGGGAAACGGTGACATCATCCAGGAAGATATCTGCCTCCGGGTGGCGCCCTGCCGTGGTGGTGTCCTGATCAAGCAAGAAGCGGGCACCGGCGTTGGAGCCGCGCTTGACGACGAGCAACGCCTGGCCATCTTCCAGGTTTTCCGTACCTACCGCAGAGGTATCGGTTCCCTTGGTGCCATTTTCCATTTCCTTGAGCAGGTCAGCGCGGAATACAGAGGTGGTCTCCACCTGTGGTTCCGGGGTTCCGGTGTTCTCGCTCATTGTTACCTCCGGGGATTAGTTTTGAGTTACTTCTACCAATAATAGCGACTCTTCCGAGTCTGTGATCTCTCAGTGGGCAATTATTTCACCGGAAAATGTTTCCGATGCCGCTCAACACGGAATTTCCCTGCCCCGCAAGGGGGTTATCAGAGACCATATAGGTCCACGTTGCGCTTGGACGGTTCAACCCAGAGTCTGCAAGGTGTGCCCCCTCGGCGTCAATAGGCACTTGTTTGAAGGTCTCTACGGCCTGATCCACCGCCCGCTGCGCCAAGTCCTTAAACTCGCGCACCGCGATGCGGTGATATTCGTCGATTGGGGTCTCGCGCGCAATGGCGCGCAGGTGGATGGATTCGCGCACATCATCGAGCAGCTCGAGGTGATCAGCCCAGCCCATGTCGAGGTGATACAGCATGATCTCCCGCGCCGCCTGAATTCGTACAGCCTCCGGGAGATCCGCAAGCTCGTTGGCCCGCTCTGGGGCGCGCTCAGCTAGTTCCTGCCATGCTTGGTCTGTATCCAATAGCGCTGCACGGCGCTTATCGATGATGATGCGCTGGTCCGCCAAGAGCTGGTTATACTTCCAGGTTTGGGCGTGAATTTCTAGCAATTGGCCCTCTGTTACCCGCTGGCAATGGGCTACAAAGTCCTGCACCCGTTTGGATTCGATGAGCCCGCCAGGGCCAGGTTGCGCGCTGACCTTTTCCCCAGCACCGCCTTGTTGCACCACATCATCTTCCAGGGAGACGAAAAATAGGGCCAGGCCTGGGTCTCCTTGGCGCCCCGCACGCCCGCGAAGCTGATTATCGAGCCGCGCGGTGCGGTGCCTAGAGGTTCCGATTACGGCAAGGCCGCCGCGCTCGGCCACCTCATCGTGGTCGGCCTCATCGGCGCCGCCGAGCTTGATATCGGTACCGCGGCCGGCCATTTGTGTGGAGACAGTTACCCGTCCAATATCACCAGCTTCGGCGACAATCTGTGCTTCTTCGCGGTCATTTTTGGCGTTAAGCACGTTGACTTCGATATCGCGATCGCGCAAGGCTTCCGCCAAATTTTCTGATTCCGCAACATCCTGGGTTCCCACAAGCACTGGTTGACCGGCCTCGTGCAGGCGGGCAATTTCTTCTACGATTGCCACCGACTTTTCTCCTATGGTGGCAAAAATCCGATCCTGCTCATCAAAGCGTTGCAGTGGCTTATTCCGGTCAATAACAGAAACGTGCAGGTCATAAAACTGCCGCAGCTGGTCGGTGGCTTCTACCGCAGTGCCTGTCATTCCGCAGACCAGCGGGTACCGGCGCATGAGTTCTTGCAGGGTAATCGTATCGAGGATGCGACCGCCCTCAGAGACTTCCAGGCCCTCTTTGGCCTCTACCGCTGCCTGCAGCCCGTCGGGCCAGCGTTGTAGATCGGCGACGCGGCCCCGGGAGGCATCGATTAGCTGCAGCTTGCCATCCACCACGATGTAATGAATATCGCGGATCAACAGCGCCTTTGCGTGCAGCGCCAAGTTGACCTTCACGAGGACGGTGCCGATATTGTCCTCGGAATAAAGAGAATCGATGCCGAGCTCGCGCTCCACGCGTGCGGAGCCGACATCGGTAAGCTGCACCGTGCGCCCATCATCCGAGATAACGTACTCGTGGTTCTCCCGCAGGCGGGAGACCACATTGGTAATTTGCCCCGTGGGCGCCTCACCGGGGCGATTTCCGGCGAGCACCAGCGGCACGAGGGCCTCGTCCACCAAGACAGAATCGGCCTCGTCTACCAAGGCGACATCGCCAGGAGCCTGCACCGTCTGTGCACGTTCGGTGATCTGATTATCGCGCAACAGGTCAAACCCCAATTCATTGACCGGGGCATAAATAATATTCTGCGCATAGGCCACGCGGCGCTCATCCGCGCTCATACCCTCAGTCACGGAGGCTACCTGCAGCCCAAAAAATTCCACGACAGGCCGCATCCATTCAGCATCGCGGCTGGCCAGATAGTCATTGACCGTCACGACGTGGACCCGCTTCCCAGTCAGCGCGAAACCCGTTGCGGCCATCGCACCGACAAGCGTCTTGCCCTCACCGGTAGCCATTTGAATGACATCGCCGGTAAGCAGTCGCAGTACCGCCTGCGATTGCACGGTGAATGGGTGCAGGCCCAGGGTGCGTTCACACGCTACGGCAAGGGCACCCAGGAATTGGGCCTTGTCAGCGACCTCGCCGCCTCGCACCGCATCGCGGGCGGCTTGGGCCACTGCAGCATCGTCGCTGTGTGCGAATTGCTGCGCGGCGGAGCGAGCTTCATCCACGACGGCCTTGGATTTCTTATCGTTTCGCTCGCTTTGCGAGCCCATCGCTTTCCAGAACCAATCGAATGCTCCCACGACAATTCCTCCTTTAGGGGCTGGCTGCCTACGACTCTAGTCAACCTCATCTGGCTTGGAACTTATGGGGCCGTTATTGTAGGTGCCATGCAATCCGTCAATGTTAAGCTGCCGTCCAGCCGAGGAACCGAGATGGCAGGAACCATCGACTTTCCTGATGCTCCCCCTCTCGCCTTCGCCGTCTTCGCGCATTGCTTTGCCGGCTCGCGCCATACACCTGGCGCGGCCCGCACCTCGAAGCAATTAACGGAATTCGGCATCGCCACGTTGCGCTTTGATTTTCCCGGCCTGGGACAATCAGAAGGCGAATTTGCGGACACCACGTTTAACCAAAACGTCGACGATGTCCGCGCCGCAGCCGACTGGTTGGAAGCGCATTACTCCGCACCACAATTGCTCATTGGCCATTCCCTTGGCGGCGCGGCGGTGCTCAAGGCCGCTACGGCAATGAAAAAGATTAGGGCCGTAGCCACCATTGGCGCCCCCTTCGATCCGGCGCACTCCGTGCTGCACTACGCGGATAAGATCGGCGAGGCAGACGCTAATGGCGAGGTCGAGGTCGTTCTGGGAGGCAGGGCGCTGACGATTTCGCGCAAATTCTTGGAGGATTTGGCGGAAACGAACCCGGAGGAATACCTGCCGCGGTTGCGCAAGCCCCTATTATCCCTGCACTCTCCTATCGACCAAACGGTGGGCATCGACAATGCGCAAAATATCTTCCGCATGACCCGCTACCCCAAATCCCTTGTCTCGCTGGATAAGGCCGATCACTTGCTCACCAAGCAGGGAACGGCGGCCCGCGCCGCTGATCTGATTGGTGCGTGGTCCCGCCAGTTTATCGTCCCAGACTATGAACCCGCAGAGGTAGGCACGGATGCCGCCGTTGCCCGCCCAGCTACCGGCACCAAATTTGGCGTTGTGGTGCGCCACAATGACCACTCCGTTTCCGCAGACCGCACCAAAAAGGAGGGCGGCAAGGGCAAGGGCTTTACTGCAACGGGCCTGCTCATGTCGGCCCTGGCCGCCGCCTCCACCCAGGCCATCAAGGAGTCTGGCAAGAAGCTTGCGCTTGACGATGTCCACGTGACCATCGCCCAAACCGGTACTACCTCCTTCGAGCGTCGCATCGAGCTAGAAGGCTCCTTGAGCGATGCCGATATCGATGTACTGCGCGCGGCCGCGCGCGATACCGACATTGATCGCATGGTCGCCGGCGCCACCATCACCGATATCGTGGTTGCCAACTAATGGTGGCCTTGCACCCCATCGCCGATTCCCGCCGCTGCCCCTGTACGAGTGGGCTGAGCTTTGGCGAATGCTGCGGCAAGTACCACGCCGGCGCCAAAGCCCCTACGGCCGAAGCCCTGATGCGGTCGCGGTTTAGCGCATTCGTCAGTGGCGATGAGGACTATCTTCTGCGCACCTGGGATCCGGTGACTCGGCCCAGCTCATTGGACTTGGCTGACTCCCCCATTCGTTTCTACCGCCTCGATATCCTCGATACCGAGGCCGGTGTCCTTGTAGACGATAAGGGAATTGTGGAATTTGAGGCGTTCTACAAGGGCGAGGCAGTCGGCTCCCAGCGGGAGCGATCGTCTTTCCGGCGCTTAAATGGCGCATGGGTGTATTCCACCGGCGAGATTTAATGCAGGTCACGGGCTAGATTTCACTGTGGAATTATCCTGATGTAATCTAGGGCAGTCGCGAAAAACAAAGCGACGCCGGGCTATGGCGCAGTTTGGTAGCGCACTACACTGGGGGTGTAGGGGTCGCAGGTTCAAATCCTGTTAGCCCGACAAATTATCCCACGGCCAAGGATTTATTTCCGCCGCCGTGGGATTTTCTGCATTCCTCGCCTACACCGCAAATAGGATGGCGAGACCCAACAGGATAAGCACCGTGGGGAATAAAACGCTCTCCCATTTCTCTAGTGCTTCTGCCACCGCTGGCCGTGTTGCCACGAATTTCGCCGCCGCTACTAAGCCGGCGACCAAAACGAGGAATACAGCACAATACGCCACGATCTCTGCGGTAGTAGAAGTGGTAAATACCGGTAAGTACACACCGATATTATCGCCGCCATTGGCAAAGGTGACCCCGGCAACGGCAGCGATGCTGAGCTTCTTGCCGGAAACATCCTCATCATCCTCTTCCCCGTGAAAGGCCTCCCAGGCTGCCCAGAGGCCAATGCCCAGGGGAATAAGCCCGAAAAAGCGTATCCAGTCTTCCGGAAAAATGGCGCTAAGCCCTAGACCAAGTGCCACGGAGACTGCAAGGATCCCTAAAAATCCCAGATACTGCCCCAAAAGAATGGCTTTGGTCGTGCCTTTCCTGCCAGCGCCCCGGGCAAAGAACAGCGAGAGAACAACGATATCGTCGATATTGGTGACGATAAATAAGACGATTGCGGATGCGAGAGTAGTAATCACATAATCAGCTTAACGTATCCACCGATGACAATTGTCATGGCAACTTCGTGACACGATCCCTGCTATTAAAAGCGCAAACGTAGTTAAGTGCAAGACATGAAAACTACACGTATCCCTAACTCAGGTTCCTCAACAGCGATTGAGGTACGTGATGTAGAAAAAGTCTTTGCAGCGAATTCCTCGCATTCAGTGCGAGCACTTAATGACGTATCAGTCTCCATCGCCCCCGGAGAAATCATAGCGTTGCTAGGTACCAACGGCGCTGGAAAGTCCACACTCATTGACCTCATCTTGGGCCTTACCGAACCATCTTCCGGCACTGTCGCAGTCCTAGGCAAAAGCCCCCAGGAAGCGATCAACAACGCACAGCTAGCAGCGGTACTTCAATCCGGAAGTCTTCTCCCTGACCTCACCGTAAGCGATACCTTAAAGATGATTTCCGCTACCTTTGCCCAGCCCCTAGACATTGGCGAGGTCGCACATCATACCAACTTAGAACCGATATTGTCTCGACGAGTGGGCAAGTGCTCCGGCGGCGAGCAACAACGTCTTCGTTTCGCGCTTGCGCTCCTGGGTGACCCGCAGATACTCATCCTTGACGAACCGACTGCCGGTATGGATCCGGGCGCTCGCCGGGATTTTTGGGCGTCCATGCAGCACCAGGCTGAACTCGGGCGCACCATCTTTTTCGCGACACACTATCTCGAAGAAGCAGATAATTTTGCTGAAAGGATAGTGCTTTTGCACAAAGGGGAAGTTGTGGCCGATGACAAGGTAATTGACATACGCAGCCGCGGCGAGGTCCGAAGAATTACGGCCCAATTTGACGGCAGTATTCCTCCAATGAGTGCGCTACCCGGCGTTACCGAAGTCACCCACACTGGAGATCACGTCCATATGACTACCTCAGATTCGGATTCACTGGCACGACATCTTCTTAACCATACAGGTGCTTATGACCTCACCATTAGCGCTCATAGTCTGGAAAATACTTTCCTCGCGCTCACCGATGAGCACAGCTAACCCGTTTCTCCTCCCGCCAGCCCCCAAACGAAAGATTCCAACCATGTCTAATAGTTCCACCGCGCTTGCGTTTAGTAATACAATGCGTTTTGCTGGGTACAATTTCCTCCGGCTGCGCCGCAACCTCGCCCCGCTATTTTTCACCACCATTTTGCCGGTATTTTTCTATCTACTTTTCGGCACACTAATGGACTTTGGCAGCCTTCCCATTCACAACGGTAACTTTGCAGCTCTCCAAATGATCAGCATGGCCCTGTACGGTGGCGTCGCCGGTGCGGTGGGAGCCGCTGCTTCTTCAGTCACTGATGCTCGGTCCGGTTGGAGACGCCAACTAGCGCTTACTCCGCTGCGCCCTCACCAGATCCTCTGGGCGAATATCACATCCATAGCATTGCAAGCTCTGCTCCCCATTGCAGCAGTGTTTCTCACTGGTGCATTAACTAAGGCTGACATGGAGCCCCACCAATGGGTTCTGTCCTTTCTTGCGTGCGCTGTTGTCTCTATTCCCTTTGGCTTATATGGAATGATATGGGCACTTGCTGTACCGACGGATAACTCCGTGGCTATTGCTTCTTCCTCTATTGTCCTCCTGCTGTTCGCCGCCAATGTCTTTATCCCTCTATCTTCCTCACTTATGGCGTTTGGCCGCTTTACACCCCTTTTTGGCCCTGTCGTGTTGGCTCAATGGCCATTGGCAGAAGGGATGCAACTGCTCAATGATGCCGATGGCACGGTTAATCATTCCTTGTGGAGCGCGGGACTAAACTTCGCCGTATGGACCGCAATTTTCGTCGGAGCCTGCACAGCGCTGCTCCACCGCGACAAATCACGAATGTAATGGATTCATTCCACTCGCCTTTCAAAGGATTCGCTACAAATAATGCGGTGTTTGCCAGCGTTTGGCTTATATTTCTGCTCTTCAGCTTAATTCTCAATTTCGTTCAGCCTGGTGTGGACGCTACGCAGCGCCTAGGATCCACTGCCTGTGTTATCGCTTTCAGCGCCCTATATTTCTTCAGCTTTGGTTCGGTGACTTACTACCCGCGGGGCTGGAACTTACGTTATCGCTTGGCTGCTCGGTGGTCTGCCTTAGCGCTCATAGCGCTTATCGCCATACCCTTCTTTGGAGTTTATGCCACCACATTTGTGCCCTATCTAGCTGCATTCCTCGGGTTTCAATTACCACTGCGCCGGGCATTATTATGGGTACTTCTTACCGGACTCGTAGTCACAGGTGCCTTATGGAGCGTCGATTCGCAGGACCTCTTAGGGACATTCATTGTGATATTCGGCTGGCCAATCTTGCTGGTGTTGCTAGGCACAATGTCTCAAAGAGAAGACTCGCGCACGGATTTAGAGCATCAACTCGATCTCGCTCGCCAACGCGAAGACATTGCCACCGACGTTCACGATTTGCTCGGTCACTCGCTTACCGTCATCAATTTAAAATCTGAGTTGGCACAGCGGTTAGTAGACGTAGATCCAACTCGAGCTCGAAACGAGCTTCAAGAAATAAGTGACCTTTCCCGTAAGAGTTTGGCAGAAGTCCGCTCCACAGTTACCCGGATGCGCATGCCGACCTTCGAAGGAGAGGTTCAGGCAGCACGACGAGCATTCGATACTACAGGGATTCAAGCGCATCTTCCTGCCAACGTCCAAGCCGTAGGACTTTATGACGCCGCCTTTTCCTGGGCATTACGTGAGCTCACCACTAACGTTATTCGCTACTCAGGAGCACAGCACTGCTGGGTTAGCGTAACCCAAAATAAGCTCCAAGTCGTAGACGATGGTTGCGGCTTCGATCCGAAAAAGCAGTACCAAAAGGGCGGACTGCAGGGTCTGCACAAGCGAATAGAGGACAGCGGTGGGAAGCTAATTATTATGAGGAAGGACAACCGTACCATAGCGCTGATTACTATGAATAGTGATACTGAGTTACTGCACTTAGACAATGAAGTGGAGTCCGATGGCTGAGACATCTCCACCCATCCGTATCCTTATCGCAGAGGATCAATCGTTGGTTCGCGGTGCCCTTGTCGCTCTCCTAGCTACAGAACCAGATATCGAGGTAGTTGCTCAATGTGCAACGGGCAACGAGGTTGCTGGGCTCGTTGCCAAGCACAATGTGGAGGTAGTTTTACTCGATATTGAGATGCCTGGAAAAAGTGGTCTAGACGTAGCAGAAGAACTCTCAGACAGTCCATGCAAATGCCTCATCGTTACTACTTTTGGCCGCGGCGGCTATGTAAAGCGCGCTATAGATGCCAACATCGCTGGGTTCATAGTCAAAGACACTCCACCAGAACAACTGGCGGAGGCAATTCGCCGAGTAAAGGCTGGGCTCCGGGTTATCGATCCTGCGCTGGCACGAGAGAGTCTTTTTACCCCGGACAACCCGCTCACACCCCGAGAACGAGAAATCGCGCGGCTTTTATTATCTGGGGTGACTTCCTCGGAACTGGCGCGCAAAGTGCATCTTAGTCCCGGCAGCGTACGCAACGTCGTGTCCAGTATCATGACAAAAACCGATGCAAATAACCGCTACGAGGCTGCTAGGAACGCCCAAACTCAGGGCTGGATTTAAAAAGCGCATTTTTCACTAGCCCAATCGGACCGCGTTTTCCAGAAAATCGGCCATAGACATAAACTTAAGCCCCGTTCCAGACAGGAGCGGGGCTTAAGCGATATTTAATTAGGAATTAGGGCAAGAACTATTTGTTTTCGTCATCACCGTCGTTATTGGTGCCAAGCTTGTCATCAATGACATCGCGGGCCTTGTCTACTTGGTCTGCCTTGTCTTCGCCCAGCTTGTCCTTGGCAAAGTCCTCGGCCTTGTCTAGGCCTTCGTTGGTAACTTCCTGGCCCTTTTCGGAGTTCAGTGCTTCCTTTGCCTTGTCAAAGATACCCATTGCTAATCCTTTCGTTGTTTACTTCATCTAACCATTGCCGTGCTTGGCAACACTGCCCACGATAACGACACTGCCGGTGCTTCGCCACCAAAGCTAGTCAGAGGTCCTAAAGTGATAGCGTTAATGAGACCAATGACCAGCTCGCACGGAAAAGGCAACAAATGACCCACACTAGCCCTAGTGCAGATGGCAATGCCGGAGAATTCTTTGGGCTGGTATGGCCTGGCAAGCAAGCCGCGCGCGCGGCGGCGGAGGCTCCCCTTTCTTCCGAGTTCGAGCTCGATGCTGCCTTAAGCACCTCTCCTACCTCGCCCAATAGCATCCACGTGGCCGATAACCTGCCGGTTCTACAGCACTGGGTTTCCACGGGCGAAACCTTCAATGTCATCTACATCGACCCGCCGTATAACACCGGCCGGGACTTTGTCTATCGCGATAATTACCGCGCGCGGCGAGAGGTAAATTCCGGCAGCTATGCCCAGTGGCACGCCGAGTGGCTGTCCATGATGTTGCCACGGCTCATCCTGGCCCGGCGAATTCTGGCGGAGAACGGCTTTATATTCGTCTCCATTGGAGAGGACGAAGCTGCTAATACCCGCAAGGTTTTAGACGAGGTTTTTGGCGAGGGCTGCTATGCCGGGCAATTCATTTGGAAAAAGGCCGGCACTGGGAAAAACGATTCCAAGTATGCGGTGGTAGAACACGAATACATCCTCTGCTATGCCAAAAATCCAGACAACCCTGGATTTAACCTAGATGCAGAGGGCTACACCAGCACCAAATATAACCACGAGGATGAACGCGGCAAATACTCCTTGGTACGCTTAGATTCTAAGACCCTGGGGTACCTGCCATCGCTGGATTTTCCCATTGCCTCACCCGATGGCGCGCAACACTGGCCGGACCAACCGGATGGACACAGCCGGGTAGCGCGCTGGCGCTGGGGCAAGGACATGGTGGAAAAGCGCTACGATGAGCTGGTGTTTCGGCGCGGATTCGTCTACACCAAGAACTATCAAAAGGCAGGGGCGCGACCGCGATCCATCCTCGATGGGCAGAGGTTTGGCGTAACCCGCACGGGCCGCCGCGACGCAGAGGATGTCATGGGCGTGGAGGGAATCTTTGAGTTCCCCAAGCCGGTACGCCTTATCAAGCACCTCATCGCCATTGGCGGTGGGGACGATGCCCGGGTACTCGACTTTTTCGCAGGCTCAGGCACCACGGCGCAGGCGGTCATCGACCTCAACCGGGAAGACAATGGCGAGCGCAGCTTTCACCTAGTACAAATTCCAGAGACCACCGCCCCGGACAGTTCGGCGCACCGGGCAGGATTTTTAAGCGTCGCGGATATTTGCGTAGAGCGCGTGCGATCCGTGCCTGGGGCCTCTTTCCGGGCCTACCGCGCAACCTAGGTTTCGCGGGTACCGTCAGGCCTGCCCGGGATGCCGAAGAAGTCCAAGACGCGGTCAGTGGCGAAGAATTGTCCTACTTCATTATTTTTGTCTCCAAGACCACCCGGCCACACGTGGGACCCGCCGCCGATGCGGATATGCTCCAGCGGTGCGGAGCAGCCCCGCCAATGCATGTCGAGGGCATTATTGACCAAGCGGTTGGTTTCTACCTTCTCCGAGCATTTATTGCGCTTGCGGTCCTGCTCTAGGACAGATTCAACGGAGAAATACTTGGTCTTGTGCCGAGTTCCGCCGTAATAGCCCACGACGGGATCATCGGTGCCGTGCATATCGAGGCGCCCTACCGGTTCATGGGCGCAATCTTTCAGAATATCTTCGTAATATGCAGCGGAGATAGTGGCAACCGAATGGAAGATGCCGGGCATTTGACAGGCCAAATAGGCTACGAAGCCACCGCCATTGGACATGCCGGTGGCAAAAAGCTGCGAATCATCAACGTTATAGGTCGCACGCAGGGAATCGAGGATGTCAAGAACGAATTTTTTGTCTTCGCTCCCGCTGGTTTTCGCGTATGGCGCGGGGCTCCACGCTTTCTCTTTTCCCGCGGGAAATACAGTAATGGCTTGTGCCGCATCAAGGCGGGAATAGTCGCGCAAGTTTTCCGCTGACTGCCCCCACCCGTGAAAAGCCATTACAACAGGCCACTCTTTTTGTGCCGTATAACTTTTAGGCACGCTGAGAATAAATGAGCGCCCGGACGGCAGGTTAATCGTCGAATACGATCCCGGTTCTGGACCACTGAGCGGCGCAGAGGTAGGAATCCCGAGCTGCGAGGCAGCCGACCCGTGCGATTGCGTGCTTTCGCTGCGTACCGCCGAGTCCGATTCTTCCTCATTATTTGCGCATGACACGCCCAGCGCCGCCACGCAGCACAAGACTGCGGTGCTCAACGTCGCGCGCACCGGCCTCCGTCTCATGATTTTCGTCCCTTCTGCCAAGCGGCCCATAACTGTTTATAACGGCCCCCATAATTTAGCAGCTCTGCATGACTACCCTGTTCTACCACCCGGCCATTATCCATGACCACGATGGCATCGGCACGCGAGGCTTGATCCAGGCGGTGCGCTACCACCAAGGCGGTTCGGCCCTCCATTACTGACTCTGCGGCGTCTTCTAAGGATTCAGCACCCACCGAGCCTGCTTCCGCCGTGGCTTCGTCCAATATGATGATACGCGGATCCAACAGTACGATTCGGGCAAGCGCCAATTGCTGCGCTGCCACGGGGTCTAGCGGCATTCCTTGCGCGCCCACGATGGTATCGAGGCCTGCCTCCAGATCGAAATACCAGTCGGCCCGGACTTGGCGCAGCGCCTGCACCATTTCCGCATCGGTAGCCTGCGGCGCCGCGAGCGCAAGATCCTCGCGCAGACTCCCGGAAAAGACGTGCACCTCCTGGGAGACGAGGGCGAGGCGTTGGATACGCTCGGCATCGGAAAGCAGGGCAACCTCGACGCCATCGACAAGCACGGTGCCTTTATCCGGAACGCGCAAGCCCGCAAGCAACGCTGCCACGGTGGATTTTCCTGCCCCAGACGCCCCGACGAGGGCAACCGTTTCGCCCGGCTTAATCTTTAGGTTGACTCCCTCGATGGCCCAAGAGTTATCGCCATAACGGAAGGAAATATCCCGCATATCCACGCTGCCATCGCCCCTCGGTGCACCGCTATCCGGTACCGGTGCGGGCGGATCGATAACCACGCCAACGATGCGCGCCAGCGAAGCATACCCAGATTGCACTGTATCTAGCACGCGCATCAGCCCCATTAGCGGCCCGCGCAAGCGAATGAGTAATAACATCGCTGCGGTGACCGCTCCAACCGTAAGCGCATTGGCCTGCACCACCCAGAAGCTCACTGCCAAACCGCTGGCCAATAAGACCAGCTCAATGCCGGTGAGGTGAGCCTGGAGCACCATCATCGTCCGGCGCGCGTTATATCCCTCTTCAACCACGCGCGTTGAAGCCGCGCCGATCCGATCGCGCATCGTATGTTCCATGCGGAATGCGCGCACCGTGTCCCTGCCGTGGATTGCCTCCAAAAGCCGGCGGGCGCGGTCCGCCATAGCGGCGCGCTCAGCGGCATACCTGCCTGGGGCACGCCGCAAGTAATACCGTCCGGCTAAGAAATACAGCGGGGTCACGGCAACAATGACCACGAGGTATTGCCAGTCCACCGTAAGTAGTGCCACTGCCGTTGAGGCAATGACAAAAATGGATTTCGCCAGCACGGGGACCGTTTCTGTAACCGCGGCGGATAGCTCCGCCACATCATCCGTTGAACGCGATACCAAGTCCCCTGTTCCGGCATCCTCGACGCGGTGGGTGGGTTGGCCGAGTGCCGTAGAGACCATATCCTCGCGCAGGGACGCAATAACGCGCTCGGTGAGCTGGGAGAGGACATAGAATCCCGCCGCCGATAATGCGGCAGATACGGCCGCGACCCCGATAAGCAGGACTCCGAGAAGGGCGATGCTGGTGCCCGTCGTCACGGCATCGACGACCTTGCCGAGCAGGATCGGAATGGTGACATTGGCCGCTGCTCCGGCTATCAAAAATGCCACGGCGATGAGGGTGCGCCGGCGCGCGTGCGGGATGGCTGAAAGCTGCTGTGCCACAACCTTTCTCACCTGTGGCCACGTTGCTGTGGGGAATCGCATTAGAACTCCACCCCCACGGCGTGCCACGCGGGCGCCGATGTATAGACGATGGTGGGTTTGTCCTTTCGGTAGGCCGCAACGCGGTGGGCTACCTCTTGCTCGGTAACGGAATCGACCGCCGTGGTGGGATCAGAAAGGATAAGCACCTCTGGATCTGCAGCAATTGCGCGGGCAAGGGCGACTCGTTGCTGCTGGCCGCCGGACAGGTTATTCCCGTGCTCCCCCACGGCGCGCTCGAGCCCACCGGGAATATCCTCGCCCGCGGCCACCTCTAGGGCCCGTGCGGCCGTATCTGCATCCGGATGAATATTATCCTGCACGGTTCCGGTAAACAGCATGACCTCGTGTGGTACGACGATGAATTTTTCCCGGGCCAGCTCCCGCAGTTCTTCCGGAGCATGTCCATCGATGGCGGTGATACCCGGCCGTAGCGCCGGCACCTGTGGTGCGGCGTCCCCGGGAAGTCCGGGAGCCCTCAGCAGGCCCACGATTCGCTGCGCACTCGCCTGCGCCGCGGCCCACCGGGAGGCAATATTTCTTCCCAGCATGGTCATCGGGGTAATGATGAATTGGGTAAGGCCAATTACCATAATGAGCTCACCAATGCTCATCTGCCCATCCAGCGCCAGGTAGCCGGCGGCAACGGCGACGGCGATGACATAAATGGACCCGAGCGCCTCGGTAGAAGCATTCAATCCAGCCTGCGCTGCATTGGCCTCAACGGTTCGCTCGTAGGCGGCATCGGAATCGCCCGCATACCGCTTGCGCACCGTACCAATCGCCCCGATCCCCTTAATAATGCGCAGGCCATGGACAATATCCGTCGCCGTCGCGCTAGCCCGGCCCAATGCTTCTTGCCGGATACCAGAGCGCTTGCGCAAGGGACCAGCCGAGCGCAGCGATCCCCACACCACGATGGGACCGCCGCATAAAATGGCCACACCTAGCGGCACATTCACCCGGCTGGTCATCACCGCGACATAAATGATCGACGTAATCTCCGCCACCGGGAACACCGTCATCATCACGGCATTCTGCACACGGGTCGCATCGGTTGAGGCAATGGCCAATAACTCCCCTGGCGTGCGTTTCGGCCCGCCCATCCCTTTGGGATCCATAATCCGATCCGTGATGGCCATGCGCACGTCGTGGCCGATGACCAGCATGCTGCGCGCGTTGAGCCCGCGGCCACACCACCCAGTGACGGCATTAACGGCGAAGGCTAGGGCCAGAAGTGCAAGCCACCACCACAGTCGCCCTATCGATCCTTCCACCACCGCTTCATCGATGGCGTAGCCCACGATGACCGACGTTGTGCCGTTGAGCACGAAGGAGATAGCCATGCACACGGCCGCGGGGATGGTCATCCCAGGCCGAGAGAAGACAGTCTTCAGCAACCACCGCGGATCTGATGGTTCTGGAAGTGTTGCCATAACAAGCCATTCTAATTCCCGGTAGGTTAGATAGCCTATGTCGACTCGCCATCCCAACCCCCAGCACTTCCCCAGCTACCGAAATCCCTCTGCGAAGCAGAAGCCTACCTTCAGCACCGATCCCCAGCGCACCCAGGCAGCGCGCGCCTTCCATCACGGCGCGCACACCTATCAGGATGTCCGCCCCCATTACCCGGCCGAGGTTGCTGAGCTCATCGCCGGCGCCCACCGCGTTGCCGATATCGGCGCCGGCACCGGCAAACTTACCGAGTCCCTCACCAACCCCAACGTGCTCGCGGTTGAACCATCTCCAGACATGGCCCGCGTGCTCCAACGCCGCTTGGATATCCCCATCATCCGCGCCACGGCCGAGCACACCGCGCTTGCCGATGCCTCCCTCAACGCCGCCTGCCTCGCCCAAACCTGGCATTGGGTCGACGTTGCCGCCGCCTCTGCCGAGCTGGACCGCATCCTCGCGCCGGGCGGGCGCGTGCTTTTAGTGTGGAATACCCTCGACGTACACGCGGATCCCTGGATCCTCCGTCTCAGCCGCATCATGCACTCCGGCGACGTGCATAAGCCCGGCTTCTATCCCGAATATAAAGCACCCTGGACCTTAGAGCGCGAACTCCGGCTGAGCTGGACCCACGAACTTACCCCAGAGCAGCTCCACCAACTCATGCACACTCGTTCATACTGGCTCAGAAATAACGAGGCCATCCACGAGCGCATGACCCACAACCTGAACTGGTACCTCTACGAACACATGGGCTTTTCCGCCGGCCAAAAACTGCACATCCCGTACCGCACGGATGCATTCGTGCTGGTACGGGAGGCGAAGTCTCGCGACTGATTACAGGAGAACCTGGGCCAAGAGGGAGCCGATCACACAGGAGGTAAATACGGAGATCGCTCCGGGGATGAGGAACGAGTGGTTGATGACGTATTTGCCAATTCGCGTCGTACCCGTGCGATCGAAGCCAATGCAGGCCAAGTCAGAAGGATAGGTTGGCAAGATGAAGTAACCATAAGCTGCGCCGTAGAAACCAACGATGACGGCTGGGTCAATACCCAATTGCAAGCCAATGGGGGCAATTGCTACCAGTGCAGCGGCCTGCGAATTGACCAACTTGGACACAACCACCAACACGACGGCGTACGTCCATGGGGCCGCCTCGACGACAGATCCCAAGTTCGTTTCCAGGGCATCGATATGGGATTGGAAGAACGTATCTGCCATCCACGCAACACCGAAGACCGAAAATACAGCGGTCATGCCGGCCTTGAATACTGGAGTAGACGCAATCTTTTTAGTATCCACCTTGCAGCTAAGAAGGATGATGGCACCGGCGACGAGCATGACCATCTGGATCACTAGATTCATCGATACCGGGCTCAGCTCGCCATCATCACCAGGAACCAGCGGGCGCAGGAACTCGAAAGCGCCAAGGAGGACCACGCAGGCAATAGCGACGAGGAAGACTACTACCGAGCGCTTAGCCTCGCGGGAAAATTGCTTACCGATGAGCGAATCGGCGCTTTCATTGATGCTAGCAGCAAACTCTGGGTCTTTCATCCGCTCTTGGAATACCGGATCCTTGTCCAGGTCCTTTCCGCGACGCAGCGACCATAGCGCGGCGAGAAGAACACCGCACAAGGACGCGGGTAGCGCCACCGTAAGGATCTGCGGAATCGAATAAGCCTTGTCGATAGCTCCAGCATTTTCCGCAAGGATCGACGCAAGAGAAACGGTAGCCACGGACACGGGCGAAGCGGTAATACCCATCTGGGCCGAGGTCGAGGCCACTGCCATCGGACGCTCAGGACGGATTCCCTTTTTGAGCGCGATGTCTTCAATGATCGGAAACATGGTGTAGACCACGTGGCCAGTGCCGCACAATACGGTGAGGAACCAAGTAGTCAGTGGTGCCAAAATGGTGATGCGCTCTGGATGAGCACGCAAGAACTTCTCTGCATGCTGCATCATCACTTCCAAACCTTGTGCTTGTTGCAGTGTGGCTGCGCAGCCGATAACGGCAATGATTGTGAGCATGACCGACACGGGGGCTCGCCCGGTGCCAAGCCAAATACGAAGACCATCAGCATCAAGCCGATGCCAGAAATTAATCCAAGGCCGATCCCGCCATAGCGGGTGCCCAATAACAAAGCACTTAAAATGATTATGACTTGAAGCACGATAGCCAGGACTGAATCCGGGGCAATCACATTCGCTAACATGTCATGCCTTTCAAACAGAAAGTAAATGGTTGACAAGTTTTATCCTATCGGCGCCATAGTGCTTTCACCGAAGCGAAAAGGAGAGCGAAGTGTCACACCATTGTTGGTGACACTTTTGCTCTCCTAAGTGGTAAAATACCGGGTTAACCGGCGAAATTATGTAGTTTTGAGGCGCCCTGATGCCTCTTCAGTGAGATCCGGCTTTGCTGGCGAGACAAACTCAACTACACCTCACGTGCCAACCCCGAAAGCTGTTGCGCACTATTAGTTGTCGATTCCTCAGGCCTTGTCCTTCCCAGACTTCAGGTCAATCTTATAGTGCAAGTGATTTTTCACTGCGGGCCACTCATGCCGCAGCACGCTGTATACGCAGGTATCTCTGACTATCCCATTATCTAGTATCTGGTGGCCGCGAAGGATTCCATCAAGATGTGCCCCTAGGGATTCCAACGCGCGGCGGCTTTCGCGGTTAAAGGAGTTGGTGGTGAAGAACACGGATAAGCAATCAAGCTGCTCAAATGCATGGCCCATGAGGGCCAGTTTGCAATCAGCATTAACCGCCGTATTCAGCGCCGATTGCCTGTACCAGGTGTATCCGATTTGTGCGCGCCTGTTATCTAGGTCTAAGGCCTGATAGCCAGTCATTCCCACCGTAGTGCCAGCGGAGTCAAATACCGTAAAAAGCTGCGACCCGTGGGAGTCATACCAAGAAATGCGCTCTTCCACGGCTTTTTCCATCTCGCTCGGTGATGGAACCTTGGTGTACCACCGCTTCCATAATTCCCCGTCCTGCACCGCCTCAGCCAGTCCAAGGGTATGGTCTACGCTCAACGCCTTGAGAGTGATATTTTGCCCGTGCAAGATCTCGATTTTCTGTGACACCGTATGTACCTTCTTGCTTTCTGGGCCTAAGCCAATGAGCTGATGTCTTTCAAGCTTAGCTGCCAATGACACCGAGGGTAATGAGATAGATAAAAAAACTGAGCGAAGCCCCACGGTTGTGGGTGCTTCGCTCGTTGTCACAGTGAACTCTTATTTCCGCTTTTTACCTCGGCGTTCGCGCACGCGCACGGCGATACGGATGGGGGTGCCGTGGAAACCAAAGCGCTCGCGGAACTTGCGCTCAAGATAGCGCCGGTAGGACGCGTCGAGGAATCCGGTGGTAAAGAGAACAATCGTCGGCGGCTGGGTCGATGCTTGCGTAGCAAACAGCACGCGCGGCAAACGATTATTCTTCATCGGCGGCGGGTTGGCCGCAATCGCCTCACGCATCCAGTTATTGAGCTGGCCGGTGGACACGCGCTGATCCCAGCTTTCTAGGGCCTCGATCATGGCCGGCTCCAGCTTTTGCAAGGCGCGGCCGGTCTCAGCCGAAATATTAACGCGGGTCACCCACGGCAAGTGCCGCAGCTGCTCGTCAATCTCGCGGTCAAGGTAATAGCGGCGGTCCTCGTCCATCAGGTCCCACTTATTGAACGCGATGACCAGCGCCTTACCGGATTCCAGCACCATATTGAGCACGCGCTGGTCTTGCTCGGAAATCTCCTCGGAGGCATCGATAAGCATGATGCATACCTCGGCCGCATCGATCACGCCGCGGGTGCGCAAGGACGCATAATACTCGTGGCCCTGCGCGTTCTTGACCTTCTTGCGCAGGCCCGCGGTATCGATGAACTTCCACAACTGCTCATCTAGCTGCACCAGCGAGTCCACGGGATCCACCGTGGTGCCGGCGACATTATCTACCACCGAGCGCTCCTCACTGGTGAGCTTATTGAGCAACGAAGACTTGCCCACATTAGGCCTGCCGACGAGCGCGACGCGGCGAGGGCCCGACGTAATCGAGGTCTCGCGCGGTTCTTCGGGGAAGCTGCGCAGGATCTCATCCAGCACGTCCGCGCCACCGCGCCCGTGTTGTGCGGACACCGGCCACGGATCCCCGAGGCCCAAGGCGTAAAACTGCGCCATATCCGCATACTGGTTATCGGAATCGAACTTATTCGATACAACGATCACCGGAACCGGGGACTTTTGCAGGCGGCGCGCCATAACCTCATCGGTTTCGGTAATGCCCACTTTGGTGTCTACCACCATCACGATGACATCTGCGGTATCCATCGCCATCTCTGCCTGGCGGGCGATATCGGCGTGCATGCCTTTAACGTTGGGATCCCAGCCGCCGGTATCCTGCACGATAAAGCGCTGCCCATTCCAGTCCGCCACGTAGGAGACGCGGTCACGGGTAACGCCAGGGTGGTCTTCTACGACGGCCTCGCGGCGGCCGAGGAAGCGATTAACCAGCGAAGACTTGCCCACATTCGGCCGGCCCACAATGGCGACGGTGCACAGGGCTTCTTCGGTGGCATCGGCAAAGCCAAGCGACTGCGAGAGCTGCTCCCACTCGTCCTCACTGAGAGGTTGCTCGAGGTCGTCCTCGTCCCCGTAGTCGGCCTCGCCGAACTCTGACTCATCAAAGTCGTAGTCGAATTCTTCGGCATCAAAATCGTCCGTAGCCCACCCCGGCGAGGTCTCTACCGTTTCCTCGTCGAACTTACCCGCAGGGTAATGGAACTGCGTGACTTCTTCCTCTGGGGACTCAAAATCTTTATTGCTCATGAGCGGGACTCCTTAACCACGTTGATAAGAGCCTGCACGACGTCCTCCGGGCTCATGTCAGAGGTATCGACAATAGTGGCATCGTCGGCTGGGCGAAGCGGCGAGGTGGCGCGGGAAGAATCCGCGGCATCGCGGCGCTGCACATCTGCCAGTACCGATTCAAAATCGGAGGCGATGCCGGCCTTTTCGTTTTGACCGTGTCGGCGCTGCGCGCGAACTTCAGCCGAGGCCGTCATGAAGGCCTTCGCTGGGGCATCGGCAAGCACCACGGTACCGATATCGCGGCCCTCTACGATGGCGCGGTGGGCGCGCTGTGCCAGCGTGCGCTGCAATGCCACCAAGTTCTCCCGCACCTCCGGGATGGCTGATACTGCGGAGACGTTCTGGGTAACCTCGTCTTCCCTGATGACGCGGGAGACATCGGCGCCATCGAAAAGCACCTGGGTGGAGTCCGGATCATCGGAAACCTCCAAGGGCAGGTTCGCCGTCGCGGAAATCACCGCCTCTTTGTCCGCGGGATCCACGCCTTGGCGCAATACCGCCAAGGTTGCCACCCGGTACATGGCGCCGGTATCGATGTATTTTGCGTCCAACTGCTTGGCCAAGGCCCGGCAGGTCGTGGACTTCCCTGTTCCGGAGGGGCCATCGACCGCGAGGATCAGGCCCTCATCAGGCATATTCGAAATCATTACATCCCCACCACCTTGTACAAGCTCGTTAACTCATTGGAATTCAGCGCGCGTAACCCGCCGGGCTTCATATCACCCAATTGGACCGTATGCAGCTTGGTGCGCACCAGACGCTGCACGGGATAGCCGGCTTCCTTCAGCAGGCGGCGCACGATGTGCTTGCGCCCTTCGTGCAGCTCGACTCGGACCAGAGAGAACCCCTGGTTCTTGTCCACTACCTGCACAAAATCGGCCTTGGCTAGGCCATCTTCTAGCTCGATGCCCTCTTTAAGCTGGCGCACCAGCTTATTATCGGCCTCGCCCAATACCGTGGCCAGGTAGGTTTTCTTCACCTCATACTTGGGGTGCATCAGGCGGTTGGCCAATTCCCCATCGTTGGTGAGGATGAGCAGGCCTTCCGTATCCGCGTCCAAGCGGCCTACGTGGAATAGGCGCTGGCCCGAGGCAACCTTTTCAGAAACCACGTCGCCCACGCAGGGGCGGCCGAGATCATCTGACATCGTCGACTGCATTCCGCGGGGTTTATTGAGGATGAAATATTCTTGGTCCTCGTTAACGTTCACACGAACGCCATCGACGCGGATGACGTCCACGGCGGGGTTGACCTTCACGCCCTGCTTGAGAATGACATTTCCATTTACTTCAACGCGACCGGCATCAATGAGGATTTCCGCGTGGCGGCGCGATGCGACGCCCGCCTTAGCCAAGACCTTCTGCAGGCGCTCTCCCTTGGGCTTATCGTCATCGACCAGCCAGTCAGCGCCCAAATCGCGCGCCACCGATTCAGCGGTAGCCTTCTGCTTTTTCTTGGAAACGTGTTGATTACGAGCCGGTTTGGCATTGGAGACAACGATATCGCTGTCTCGCTGCTTCTTATCCGGTGTGCCGTCACGGCGAGCGGGAGGAGTCACTTAAGTGTCCTTTTCTCTCGAAAATATGAAATTACCTGCGTGAGTCTACCCCACCTCAGTACTCTTCGTCGATTGCATCGACGTCTGGAAGCAGCGGCGCCAAATCCGGAAGGCGCTCCAGCGAGTCTATACCTAGCAGTTCGAGGAAAAGCTCGGTGGTTTCATATCGGTGCGACGCCCCTTCGAACTCATCCTGCGGGAGCTCGCGGATGAGCCCGCGCAGGTTAAGGGTGCGCATCACGCCGTCCACGTTGACCCCGCGGACCGCAGAGACCTGCTGGCGCGTGACCGGTTGGCGATAGGCCACGACGGCGAGGGTTTCCAAGGCCGCGCGCGACAGCTTCGTTTGCGCCCCATCCAATAAAAACTCCTCCACCGCGCTGGCGTTTTCCTGGCGCGTATAAAACCGCCAACCTTCTGGCGTTTCGCGCAGCTCAATTCCAGAGCCGCGGCTATCGAATTCGCGTTGGATGGCCCGCAAACAGTCACTTATGACCGCAGGTTCTACGCTAAGTGCCCGCGCCAAAGACTCTACGGATGCCGGCGAATCGAGCACCAGCAAGATCGACTCGAGCCGGGACCGCAATTGCGAAATGAGCGGAAGATCCATGCCCCTTAGGTTACAACCACTGACGGCGGTGCTAGCACTAGTCCCAATTTGCTGCGGCAACGACGGCTGGATCTACGTCCAGGCCGGTCCAGGAAAGGTCCAGCTGGCCCAACGCCTCCTCCTGCTGGGCATCAACCGCCTTGGCCTTAAACAGTTCCAAAAGCGCCAAGAATCTACCGACGATATGCATGGTTGTGGTGCAATCCCGGGTAAGCGAGGAAAAACTTGTCCACTGCCCAGCACCCATGAGTTTGAGCGTTTCGAGTATCTTGCCAGCCTGTTCGGGCACGGAGACGGCAACGCCATGAATATGGCCCGTGGCCACTTCTTCCGGCGGCTTGGGGCGAAAGACACCCGCCGCCATTTCCGCAAAGCTCGCCGGAGTATGGCCCAGGGCTACGGGAGGCAAAAGCTCAGCAAATTGCTCTTCGATGCTCACAGCTCGCGGGTAACTGCGCTGCGCCTCCCGCTGCCAGCGGGCAAATTGATCCGCCGCCTGCTTATAAGCCTTGTACTGCAACAGGCGGGCAAAAAGCAGGTCGCGCGATTCCAGCAGCTCCAGGTCCTCTAGATCATCGACTTCGCCGCGCGGCAACAGGCGCGCGGCCTTTAAGTCCAACAGCGTTGCCGCCACGACCAAGAAGTCCGTCGTCTCATCCAGATCCGCGTTCTCGCCCAACTGACGCGTGTAGCCGACAAATTCATCGGTCACCTCAGACAAGGCCACATCCGTGATATCCATCTTCTTGGCCTGGATGAGCTGCAAAAGCAGATCGAATGGCCCCTCGAAATTCCGCAGGGCAATGCGGAACCCCGTAATCTCTGGCTGCGTCACGGTCACTTAGACGGTCGAGCGCTCTATGACTTCCTTCGCCAGGTCACGGTATTGCTGCGCGGCCTGCGAATTGGGCGCCCACGAGGTGATGGGCTCGCCGGCCACGGAGGTTTCTGGGAAGCGCACGGTACGGGTAATGACGGTATCGAATACTTGGTCCCCAAAGTATTCCACCACGCGGGACATGACTTCACGGGCGTGCTTGGTCCGTCGATCAAACATGGTGACCAAAATACCCATGACTTCCAGATCGAAATTGATGCGGTCAGAGACCTTTTCCACCGTATCTGTCAGCAAAGCAAGCCCGCGCAGCGAGAAGAACTCGCATTCCATAGGAATGATGACACCCTGGGAACAAGCTAGCGCGTTGACCGTAAGCAGACCCAAAGAAGGCTGGCAATCAATGATGATGAAGTCATAATCTCGGCGCACCGGACGCAGGGCGCGCGCCAAGGTGTGCTCGCGGCCTACTTCATTGACCATCTGAATCTCTGCAGCAGACAGATCGATATTGGCCGGAACGAGGTCCATGCCGGACACGCTGGTGTGATGAATGGCGGAGTGGATAGAGGTATGGCTATCCAGCATCACGTCATAAATCGAGTCCTCGATGTCATCATGGTTTAATCCCAGCCCGGCCGAAAGAGCACCCTGCGGGTCCAAGTCAACCAAGAGAACCTTGCGCCCATACTCTGCGAGGCAGGCCCCCATATTAATGGTGGACGTGGTCTTGCCCACGCCGCCCTTTTGGTTACACATCGAGATGATGGTGGCGGGCCCATGTTTTTCCAAGGGGGCGGGTTCCGGCAGCTCGCGGACAGGGCGGCCAGTTAGCCCCGTCTCTACATCAGAGGCTGAAAAGAGACCCTCTTCGCTCACAGTCAAACCTTCTTCCTTGACGCCAAGTCATGGACCATGACATTTGGCATAGGGTTGCTTACAACGTTGTAACTATAGCGTACCCGCTCCCCTTTATGACTACCGAGATTTTGCAATTATCAAGCCTCTAACTTTGACTTAAGCACCTGCTGCACGAGCGGAAGCTACGCCCGCGGATGCGCGGTCCGCCACACCTCCCGTAAGGAATCTGCGGTAACGTGGGTATAGATCTGCGTCGTAGTCACTGAGGAATGCCCTAAAAGCTCCTGTACGGTGCGCACATCGGCACCCCCTTCGAGCAAATGTGTGGCGAAGGAATGGCGCAGCGTGTGCGGCGAAATGGACTTATCCAACTGGCTGCGCTGCGCCGCGGTTTTAATAACGGACCAGGCGCTTTGCCGCGAGAGAGCGCCGCCGCGCGTATTCAAAAACAGCGCAGCGGTCTTGCCTTTTCCCAGCACGGGCCGGGCGCGCACCAAGTAGGCATCGATCGCCTGGCGAGCATGCGAGCCGAGGGGTACAAGCCGCTCCTTATCGCCCTTGCCATGCAGGACTAGGACGTCATCGACAGTAGCTACGTCATCGACATTGAGCGAAATTACCTCAGAAATGCGCGCCCCAGTGCCATAAAGCACTTCTAGTAACGCCCTATCGCGAAGGTCAACCGGCGTTTCCGTCGGCGTCGATTCGATGAGGCGTGACACCTCTTCCACGCTCAAGGTCTCCGGCAGGTGTTGCCCCGTGGAAGGCGGGCTCACCTCGGCTGCAACATCGCTATCAACTTCGCCCTCTGCAACGGCGAATTTGTGCAACCCGCGCGCCACGATAAGGGCACGGTTGGCAGAAGATACCGCCATCTTTTCGCGCAGATCCTTTAAATAGGCCTCCACCATTGGTCGTGTTACCTGCCGTAGGTCCTGGACCCCATTTGCTGCCAGCCAATCCACGTACCGGCGAATATCCCGCCGGTAATTGCTCAGGGTATTTGCTGACACTCCACGTTCGACGGCGAGGTGATTCAACCAGGTCTGAGCTACATCCTCCGCAGCAGTCACTGCTTTTTCAGGTCCGGTCCACTGCGGCGGGCAGCCATATGGGTCGGGCGCAAATCGAACGGCGCATCCACCGAACGCGTCGGCTTTCCACCAATGACCGTGGCATATGCGGCTAAAATACCCGCGCACGCAACGGAATTAACTATCTCACCGCTCAGCACCTTATTTACTGCCTTGTCTAAATCCACCCAGGCAAAATCCATATCGGCTTCTTCATCGCCGGTATCCTGCAGCGCCGGTACCTCGCTAAGGTCGCGAGCCAGAAAAATCCGCACGGCTTCCTCACAAAACCCCGGTGAGGTCACCATATCCGTAAGAACTTCCCAGTCCTTCGCGGCAAGGCCCGCTTCCTCCTGCAACTCGCGCTGCGCGCCGGAAAGCTCATCCTCGCCCTTTACATCTAGCAGTCCTGCAGGCAGCTCCCAGAGCCGCTTGCCGACGCTATGCCGGTACTGATGCACCATCGCGATGCGCCGATCCTCATCCAAGGCCACCACCGCGACGGCTCCCAGGTGCTCAATGATCTCCCTATCCGCGGTGTTTCCTCCCGGCATGGACAAGGTATCGCGGCGTACGGCGACGATAGGGGCATCAAAAATTAACTCTGAATCCAAGACTTGAAAATCGTGGGCCACTATTCTTTCTCCTCTTCAGGTAAGGCGGAATCCGCGCTTTCTGCTGAACCGTAGTCTCCCCTGCCGCCATTAAGCTGTTCCTCGGCGGCAGAAATGACGGCGATGCGCTCTACCGCGCGTTCAATGCCATCTACGGTAGAAAGATCCACGTCTTTGGTGCGTAGCTGCTCTATTGTCTTTTCATCTTGGGTCTGTTTGGCCCGCGCACTCAGTACCACGCTGCCATTGACCTCGTCCAAGGCGGTGGCGAACTCTGCCAAGGTATCCGAATAATATCCGCGCACCCCGCTGCCGGAGACGATGATGATGGACTGGGCGGGAAGGATGGTCCCGTCCTTATAATCAATAAAATCCTTATCACGCAGGGCGCGCAGCAGCTCGGATCGCTCCTTCACGCTTGCCAGCGGCTCCGTGCTTTCTTGATCCATGGATAAGGCCGCGCCCAAAGCCTCGCCGCCATAACTTCCCACGGTTTTATCGAGCCCCTTGAGATCTGCCTTCTTCGGGGCCTTATCTTTAAGGATTGATACGATATCGTCTTTGCTTTCACCCCGCAGGAAGTCTTTACTTAGCTTAATTTCTCCCGCGGCGGTGGCCCCAGAGGCTTCTAAGAGCTTCGTAATATCAGAAAGATCACTGCTATTTGCATCATCGGTGGAAATGACCAGCACTGGCCGCTGCGATAACGTCCCAGAGACCAAGTCTGGTGCCACGTTCTTGACTATGTCATCGCTCGCCTCATTTTGGTTCTGCAAGATCTTATTTTCTTGCACCACCTTGCGGTGTTCTGCACGGATCGGGTCATCGTCGGCCACACTGGTGGTCAGGTTGGGCGCGATCACCAAGGCACCGAGGGCCACACCAGCCGCCGCTCCTAGTCCAAGACCCGTAATTAGTTGCGCTTTCGCCATATTTTTACCCCCACTCAGAATAGGCTCGACCACGTTTGGCTTAAATTACTCAAGAAATCTTGGCTCCCGCCAAAGCCCACGATCAAGATGATCGCTGCAATCGCCACAAAGATGCTCAGAAGGGCCCACAGCCAACCAAGGTGCGAGGACGGAGCGGAATACAGATTGATGACCGCCTCGGAGTCGACCACCTTCGTTCCGGCCTTCAGCCGAGACATTACGGCAGACGGAGCCACGCGGTTGGCAAAAACATCATCGAGGTCAAATCCGCCACCTGCCTGCACGATAAGTCCCGCGCCGTGGTAATCCGCAAAGAGCAGCGCTAAATCCGTGGCCGATTCCGAAGCCGCTGGGAATGTCATGGCCCCAATACCCAGTTCTTGGATGCGGTCAATGCTCTCCACGCTGCCTTCTGGATCCGCAGGCACGACAATGCGCGCGCCGCAACGCAGCGACTCATCGCTTACCTTGACAGGATCCCCAATAATGAAGTCAGGCTTATATCCCTGCTCCAGCAAAGAATCCGCGGCTTCATCAACCGCAATGAGCAGCGGTTCATACTCCCGGATGAAATTCCGCAATTCTTTCAGCAGGGCACGGTGGTCTTCGGTGGGAGATAAAACAATGACCTTCCGGCCAGCTATCTCGGCACCGGATGCGGGGACCCCGAGGCCATCGATAAGCAGGGGGCCCTCAGAGTTAATGAAGTCAATGGAGCTCGCGAAATAAGACTCCATGTGATCAATGAGTGCACTTTGTGCCGCCTTGAAGTTCTTGTCAGCGCGCTCCCTGGAAACCTTCTGCCCCGTCCCGATTACTTTATCCGCGACGTAGACCTTTCCATCCTCCCCAATATGCGCCTTCTTGCCATCCTTAAACTCCGAGATAAATTCCTCGCCGAGGCCTTCGAGGAGTTCAATATCGGCATCGAGAAGCATGTGTGGACCGCAATTAGGAATGGAGCCAGTAGAAAACCTGGCGACGTTGACCACCGCAGAGGGCTGCAATTCCACAAGCGTTTGTGCCTCGGGCCGGGAAATATTCGCCGCATCGATAACGGCGATATCACCTGCAGAAAACTTCTTAAGACCTTTCGCGCCCGGGGTGCAATCGCGCAATGCAGCATGCTCACCAGGATGATCAGGGGTACGGGAAAACAGAGCCATGGGCTCCATTGTTCCTTGCTTAGTCCGCCAGCTGGGTAAGGCGCGCGGAAGCTTCTTTTTGTGCGCGATCAAAAAGCTCTTGGGCGTGCGCGCGTCCAGTTTCCGTGTCATCCAAACCAGCCAGCATGCGCGCCAATTCCTCCACGCGCTCCTGCTCCGTTAACTCGGCCACCCCAGAGGTAAATTTATCCTTCGAGACATGCAAATGCGCATCCGCATACGCAGCCACCTGCGGTAAATGGGTCACGACGATAACCTGATTATGCGCAGCGAGCCGCGCTAGCCGACGCCCAATTTCTACCGCCGCACGCCCGCCCACGCCGGCATCGACCTCATCGAAGACCAAGGTCGCACCGTCCTCGCTGGCGAGAACGACCTCAAGGGCAAGCATGACGCGAGACAGCTCACCACCGGAGGCCGCGGTGGCCAAAGGCTTCCCATTGAGCTGCAACTCCGCAGCATCGGCGCCCGTCTTAGAATACTTAGCCGCGGAGAGCTCAACCGACAACGTGGAATTGGGCATGGCCAATCCATGCAACTCCTCAGTCACCAGCTTGCCCAGCGCTTCCGCGGCTTTGCGGCGACCCTTCGTAAGCTCCGCCGCCTTTTGCTTCATCTCCTGTTCAGCCTCTTTGACCTGCGCCTTAAGTTCCTCGAGGACCTCCGTCGAGGTATCCATCGACTGCAATTTGGACTCCGCCTCATCGCGCCACGCCAAAACACCATCGATATCGCTGGCGTATTTACGGGTCAATGCTCGAAGATCCTGCTGGCGCTGCAGCGATTTTTCCAACAGATTCGGATCCGCCGGCAGCCCCGCGAGGTATCCGCCGAGCTCAGCCGAAATATCGCCTAGCTGCGAGGTGAGCTCAGAGATGCGCTCGCCCAAATCCGCCAGCTGCTTATCCGAGGATCCCACTAACGCCGACCCCGCACGCCCGAGCAGCGAAGAAGCAGCCTCATCAATCTCTTCCGTTCCATCGATCGCCGCCAAGGCAGTGTGCGCGGATTCGCGCAAACCGTCGACGTCTTGCAGGCGCTGCACCAACTGCACCAGCTCCGCGTCTTCCCCTGGCTCGGGCGCCACACCGTTGATTTCCTCTAAGGCATATTGCAGGCGGTCAGCTTCCTGGGCAAGTTCCCTACGAGACTCCGTGCGCCGACGATAATCCCTGGCTAAACCACGCCACTTTTTAAAGGCCTCCGCATAGTCTTCCCGGATGCCCGCCAATTGCGGGTCCACACGGTCTACCGCCGCGAGCTGCTCTTCTGGGGCCAAAAGGCGCAATTGATCGTTCTGTCCATGCACGGTAATTATCTCCCGCGCGAAATCTCCCAATGTGGCGGCCGGTACGGCACGCCCGCCCAAATAGGCCCGCGATCGCCCCGCTGCTGAAACGGTCCGCGAGACAATAAACTCACCATTTTCATCTGGCTCGCCACCCACCGAGTCCACCAGCTGGCTAATGCTCTCCTTCGCGGAACTAAAGTGGCCTTTCACGGCCGCTTTTTTAGCGCCATCGCGCACCCTCGAGGCATCGGCACGCCCGCCTGCCAACAGTCGAAGCCCCGTGACCACCATGGTTTTTCCTGCACCGGTTTCACCGGTCAATACGGTCAAGCCCTCCGACAATTCCGCAGAGCTATGGCGAATGACTCCTAAATCATTGATAGAAATATCGACAAGCACTATTTCTCCTTCGGTCCGCGCCAGCCTTCCACGGGCAACCGCAGCTTAGAGACCAATCGATCCGTAAAGGGTTGATCATCCAACCGCACCCAGCGTACGGGGCGCTTACCGCGCACCACCTCGACGCGGGCACCCGGTGGCATAATAAGTTCCCGGCACCCATCCAAGATAACCACGGCCGGTGTGGTTTGCATGGTTGATTCCACCGCCACCAACGAGTTGGGGGAAACCACTAACGGTTTGGTAAAAAGCGCGTGGGCATTATTCGGCACGACCAAGATTGCATCTAGGGATGGCCACAGCACCGGGCCGCCGGCAGAAAATGCATACGCCGTAGAACCCGTAGGAGTAGAAATCAGCACGCCATCACAGCCAAACGACGAAACCGGGCGCCGATCGATCTCCAAAATCGCATCCAGCACGCCCGACCTGTTCTGGTTTTCAACCGAGGCCTCATTCAAGGCCCAGCTGCTGGACAGTAGCTGACCGTTGGCATCCGAAATGGATACATCCACCGTCAGCCTGTCTTCCACCCGGTAGCTTTTCTCAATCACGCGGGCAACGGCTCCGTCTAATGACTCCACCTCCCATTCCGCGAGGAAGCCAACGTGGCCCAGATTCACTCCGAGGACCGGAATATCTACCGCCCGCGCCATATCGGCGGCGCGCAGGAAGGTGCCATCACCGCCGAGAACAAGAACCAGTTCACATCCCTCCGCCGCAGCATCAGAATGCGGGACGTGCTGTAGCCCCGGCAGGACGGTTTCGTCCGCACAAACGCGAACCGTTATCCCTGCCTCCTGCAATAACTCGGCTGCGCGGGAGGTAGCCTGCAGGTTCTCTGCGCGATTGGCATGCGGAACCAACAATATCTCTCGCATTACTGCGGACCTTCTTCAACGGCAGTATCAATCATCTGTTTCATTGTAGCTGCGTCTGTTGACATACCGTCCTTTTTCAGCCACAGAAAATATTCCACATTTCCACTCGGGCCCGGCAATGGTGAAGCCACAACACCGTGCAGACTGAGGCCTAAAGACACGGCAAATTCAGCAACGTCCTGCGTGACCTCTTTCCGCATCTTCGGAGAACGAACCACCCCGCCGCTGCCGATGCGCTCCTTCCCCACCTCAAACTGCGGCTTGACCATTGGCAGCAGCCACGCTCCGTCCTTCATACACTCCACAATTGCTGGCAGCACCAGTTTTAAGGAAATAAAAGATAAATCCCCGACCATGCCATCGCACAGGCCATTGGTCATCTCTGGATTAATAGTGCGGATATTCGTGCGATCCAAGACGGTTACGCGGTCGTCATTTTGCAGCCGCCACAATAATTGCCCATACCCGACGTCAACGGAAAGCACTTCCCTCGCACCAGACGCCAAGCACACATCCGTAAATCCTCCCGTCGATGCCCCTGCATCTAAGATGCGACCATCCATGTCGACGTCGAATGCGGCAAGTGCACCCAAAAGCTTATGTGCGCCGCGAGACGCCCACTTGTCTTCCTCAGACTCTTCGACCTTGATGGAGACTTCAGGATCCACGACAGTTGCAGGCTTTTCTGCCTTAAACCCGCCGACCGTCACACGGCCAGACTTGATCATCTCGCGGGCTTGCTCACGAGATCGCGCAATCTTTCGGCGCACGAGTTCTGCATCCAGCCTACGGCGTTGTGGTGGCATTAGTTCTCCTGCAAAGCATTCCGCAATACGGAATGCGCCCTGTCCAGTTGATCGACTTCTTCTGCAAGTGATTGCGCATCTTCGCCGAGAATTGTCGAAATCTCCGAATCTACCTCGTCAGGCTCTTTCACGGCCCGAAAATCGTGCGGTTTTACCGCCATTTCGACACAACCTTCTCTGCAAATTCACTGCGAGGCTGAATATACCGAGGTGGTGCCGGCATCGACCACGCCACTTCCAAGACCGTCCGCAGCGCTTGCACCGAGGTAGAGGATTCATTTCCCCCCTGCAAAAGAACGTCATACCCATCGCATCGCGCGGTAAAGTCTCCTTGCGGTCCCGGTCGGACCTGCGAGATAGGCAGTGAAAGCTCGTGCATGCCCGCACCAATAAAGTTGGGCCGCGCCTCCACGGGGGCCTCGATAAGCTCCAGCTCGCCCGAAACGCCTGTCAAAACATGAAAGGTATTCATCGCAGCCGCATTACCGCCAACGATATCGGTATCTATCCTGTCGCCTACTGCCAAAGGCTTTTTTGACCCCACCTTTTTGGCCGCAAGGAAAAACATTGCGGGTTCAGGCTTGCCGGCAGAAACGGGCTCTACTCCCGTCGCCTTCTGGACGGCAGCGACTAGGGAGCCATTGCCGACGCCTAGCCCCCTCTCGATTGGAAGCGAAGTATCCAGGTTTGATGCAAAAAACTTCGCACCTGCCCGGATAGCCAGCGCACCTTCCGTTAGCTGTTCCCACCCAACGGACTTATCAAACCCTTGTAGGACGGCAGCCGGCTTCTCATCGGCACTCGAGACCACGGAAAAACCCATGTCTTTAGCCAAATCACGGAAAGAATCCGCGCCAATAATTAATACCTTCGCACCCGACGGAATTTCCTCGGCAGCCAATTGCAATACCGCTTGGGCGGAGGTGACGATGTCACCTGAATCAGCCGTCAAGCCGATATCCGTCAGCATCGTCGCAACGGCATCTGGGCTCCGCGACGCATTATTTGTTACATATACTGCGGTAACGCCGCAGGTATTAATAACGTCTACGACGTTGCTGAGCGGACGGCCGCCTTCCCAGACGGTTCCATCCAAGTCCAACAATAAGGCGTCATGTTTGCTTAAAACACTCATTACTTACACTCCGCCAATCGGTCAGTGGCATCGGTCCAATCACCCTCATCAATGGCGATGGTGTGCTCGAACCACTCGCGGGCTTCGTCCTTGCGGCCCGCGGCAAGCAGAGCATCTGCATAGGCATACGACAACCTACAAGCGCTTACTCCCCGATCACTGCGGTCAGGTTGTGCCCGCTGAATGGTAACCACCGCTGATTCGGGCTGATCAAGGTCAAGACGTGCGCCGGCCAACACGATCGCCAATTCAATAGCGGATTCTTTGTCTAGTTCTTTCGCCTCCTCGCTGCGCCCCAGCTCTAATGCCTTTTCCGGCCGACCCAACCCGCGTTCACAATCAGCCATAACCGCAAGCATTCCAGGACCGCCAGAAATACGACGGGCAGCACGCAGCTCAGCGAGCGCCTCTTTCCATTCGCCGGCGCGGTATGCAGCGATACCATTAACTTCTCGTGCGATAGCCACGCGACCTGCACGATCCTTTGCCGCGCGCGCATGCCGTAGCGCCAGCTTAGGATCATCGTCCATCCAGGTCGCCGCCATGATCATGTGCTTGGCGACGGCCTCCGAGTTCTCCTTGGAGAGGGGTTTCAAGTCTTGGAGCACCAAAGGGTCCAAGTCATTAACATCGACCTCTTCGGGAATGTCCGGATCGGTCATACGACGGTTGATTCGCTCTTCCCGATACCCAGAGCGCTGTGGAGAGAAAGACTTCTTCTTTCCCCCGCCGCGAGAATCGCGGTCCCCCGAGTTGCGTGGATTTCGACCCCGACGGTCTTGTCCGCGGCCATTACGGCCGTGCTGGTTGCGCTCCGACATTCAGTCCTACCCTTTCTTGGTTGGAACTCGCACAGAAATACCGCACCCATTCTACAGTGCTAAACGACATTCAAAGAATCTAGAATGTCCTCGTCCATTGCCCGTAGTTTGATGAACCCGGCCACTGCTTTTGGGCGCACTGGTGTGGTGGTGTTGGGTTGGTGGGCTTTTATTTTTTGTTGTTGTGTTTGTTTCTTTTGTGTGTGAGGAATTGTTTCCAGGTGTAGGGGCCTGACCCCGGAAAGTGAACACGTCGGGGGTCAGGCCCGGGTCCACCATCGCACCGGAAGAGCATTACTCACCGGAGCAAGCTGGCGAGAAGGAAGCCGAGGCGTGGGAGACGGCAGTGGAAGAAGCTGAGCTTTTGGATGCCGATGGGGCGCTGCGCGATCAAGATTTGTTCGAGCAGTGCGTGACCTCGCCGCTGATTTTCGCCTCCGCCAGAGAGTGTCTAATGGTTTGTGTGTGGGAACCTAACCCGCATAAGGAGATGAACCAGAATGACTACTATGGCGAGACG